>DASXOU010000863.1:0-11493 GCA_036494045.1 Polyangia bacterium
CTCGGCCGTCGCGCCCGCGAAATAGCCATCGGCCCACAGCTTCTTCAAGAACTCGTCGACGCTCTGCGTGAGCCGCTCCCACGTGCGCGGCTCGTTGGGCTCGAACACGGTCCACTGCGTGCCTTCTTCGAGCGCGCGACGCAGCATGATGAACAGCCGCCGCACGTTGATGTAGCGCCAGTCGGGCTCGTCGCTGCAGGTGCGCGCGCCCCACACGCGGATGCCGCGCCCGGGGAAGCCGCGCACGGCGTTGATCCCGTCGGCGTTGAGCATCCCGAGGTGATCCTCGTTCATGTTGAGCATGAGGCCGACCGCGCCGCGGATCACCTCGTTCGCCGGCGCCTTGTGCACGCCTTCCTGCGTATCGCAGCGCGCGATCACGCCGGCCACGTGCCCCGACGGCGGGCACATCGACAGCACCGAGCCGGCGCTGTCGAGCGCGATCCACGGGTAATACATGGCCGCGTACGACGAGCTCAGCCGGCGCCGCCACTTTCGCACTTCCTCGACGTCCTTGGTCGGCGGCGCGTCGAGGATGGCGAAGCGATCTTTCAAGTTCTCGCACAGGTCGACCATCGCGTCCTGCACGCGCTGCACGTCGCGATCCGCCTGCGGACCTGGCGTCCGCTGATAGGCGATCATGATGTCCGGCACCGACAACATCGCTACCTGGTCGACGGCGCCCAGCGCCATCAGCCCCGTGCGATCGCCGGGCCCATGATCGAACCCGACGAAGTCTTCCGCCGTCAGCACGTCGATGCCATCACGCCCGCCGGCGAGCTTGGCCGCCGGCTCCGCCACCGGCAGGTTGTGCGGCAGCGGCGCCGGCGACTGCAGATCTTCGAGTCGCACCAGCTGCGACTCATCATTAATGATGCGCGGCGCGTAGCGGCGCGACAGCGGCGACATCTGCAGGCCGCGAAACACCTCGCGCCGATCCTTGAGCGACGAAAACACCTCGAACTCGAGCACCTCGAGGTACGTCGGCCCCGCCGCGCGATAGCGACGCACGATCGGCGTCGCCGAGCCCCAACGGATGACGCGGTCGTCGACCTCGGTGACGACGACGTAATCCGAGTTCTCGCGATCGTAGATGCGTAGGAGCGCGCCGCGCTCGAACCCTTTGACGCTGTTGACGCGCGCCTCGCCCGAGCCGACCTCGAGGTCGAGTGTGAGCAGCGTGCGCGCCGCCGTCGTCTGCTGAAAGCGAACCCAGATGTTGTTGCCCCAGCGCCCCTCGTTCATCGCGCGCACGCGCAAGGTCGGCTTGTCCCAGCCGTCCTTGACCAGGCGCTCGGCGCACGACGCATGCTCGGGCCCGAGCGTGACCTTCCCGTCGGCGCCGGGACGCGCGCGATGCGCCACGCGCACCACGTAGCAGGTGAGCCCGCCGTTCAAGAAGAAGCCCTCGACGGCGCGCGCCAGGTAGCTGTCGTTGGCGTGGCCGTAGATGTCGAGGAACTCGTTCCAGCCGCCGAGCAGCACCGGCTCGTCGAGCGGGCCGCGCGACGCCAGCCCGACGAACCCGGCGACGCGCGTGTCCGACACCGTCAGCGGTTTTGCGCGCGGCTCGTCGGCGGCGGGGTAAACGCCTGGGGGCCGAATCTCTCTCACCGCTCGCATCGTGCGTTACTCCCTCACCCCTTTTTCCTGGCCTCGTTGATCTCCCTGTTGATGCGAGCGATCTCACGAAGCCAGATGTGCCGTTCGTCGTGCTCCATTCCCAGGACGTCGTCGAGCGACCAATGAAAGTGGTACGCGATATAAGCTACCTCCTGGTAGATCTGCTCCAGGGGGTAGCTGGCTATCCCCCCGCGCCGGCAGCGCCGCCACCTCCGAGCAGGTCGACGTCGAACTCTGTCGCGCACGACGGACACTTGGCGTGGACCTTGGGCGCGCCCTCTTCGTTGATGCGCCGATAGAACTCCTGCAGATATGCCAGGTCGGTCGAAAACAGATTCTCGATGATATCGGTATCGATATATTTGATATCGCCGAGCTTCGTGATCACGCGGCTCAACAAGATGATGACGAGATACGCGCGATTCCCCTGCACGCGATAATCCTGCAAGGGGACGATCTCGTCCTTCGCCGTCGCCAGGCGCATGACGCCGTGACGGTGCAGGTTGCCCTCGGAGTCGACGAACCCCTTGGGCAGCGTAAACGGATATTCGGTCTGAAAGGCCATCGCCTAGTCCTCTCCGGCGACCGGGATTCGTGATCCCGGCCGCCGTTGCAGACTGCTCTATGCGAAGATGGAGCCGCTACCCGCTGCGAACGTAACCTGCTCGCAATACATCTCGGCCTTCACGCGGCGCGTATTTTCGCTGGCGGCTTCGACCTTCTCCGGCGTGCACTTGAAGATGCCGAGGCCGGCGAACGTCAGCGTGAAGAGCGTCGTCTTCAGATCGGGCGTGAGGAACTCGAGCGATCCGCCCTTTTCCTTGTCCTGCCCGTTGTTGCCGTTGATGACGAAGTCTTCGTGCCACTTGTAGACGTCGTCGGCGAACGCCTCGGAGAAGGTGACAACGAGGTTCGGGTACTCGATGCTCGCCGGGACCTTCTGATAGTCACGGACCTCGCCGCACGGATCCTCGACGACCTTCTGCTTGATCGTGAGCGCTTCGATCTTGTTGATGTTCTTGCAGGGCGTGTCGAGCCCGTCGATCTTCAGGCGGAAGTTCGACGGCATCCACTTCTTCTGCTCGCCCTTGCCGATCGGCGCCTGCACCGCGCTGCCCTTCTTGGTGACCATGCGCGTGTACTCGGGCGAGAACTTCACCGACATCTTGGCCGCGTCCTTCGACGCCGCGTCGCACGCCGGGAAGCCGACCTCGGTGATGAGCGCATGGAAGAAGTTGAGGCGGGCCATTTCGTTCTGGTCGTAGTCCGCCGTGATGATCGCGCCGTCGTTGCGCGTGTGCTTGCGATCCATCGAGTTCTGGATCCAGGTGTAGAAGGCCTTGGACATCGCCGTACCGCAGTTGACGGTGATCTCCTCGTACTTCACGCCCGCCAGGTGCTTGTGCACAATCATGTCGGCGCCGAGCTTCTCGGCGACGACGTCGCTGGTGGCGTGGCCACCTTCGATCGAGCTGATCCAGCCAGCGAACTGGCCACCCAGATCCATCGCAAATCGTCCTGCTGTGTAACTGCGGTCTTTGATGTTCGTCGCCATGCTGCCTCCACAAAAATCACGAGGCGGGAGCCCCCACTAAAGAGGCCCCCGCCTCGCTATTGACTACTATTCCTCGACTCCGCCGCCGGCCGGCATCTGGCCGATACGGAAGATGACGAATTCGGCCGGCTTCACCGGCGCCAACCCGATCTCGACGATCAACTGCCCGACGTCGACGACTTCCGGCGGATTGGTCTCCTCGTCACACTTGACGTAGAAGGCCTTGTCCGGCGTCTCGCCCATGAGCGCGCCGTTGCGCCACACGAGCGTGAGGAAGCTCGAGATGGTGCGGTTGACGCGCTTCCACAGCTTCTGATCGTTGGGCTCGAAGACCACCCACTGCGTCGCGCGCTCGATCGACGTCTCGACCATGATGAACAAGCGGCGGACGTTGATGTAGCGCCACGACGGATCCGACGACAACGTGCGCGCGCCCCAGATGCGGATGCCGCCGCCCATCATCATGCGGATGCAGTTGATGCCCTTCGGATTGAGGATGTCCTGCTCGCCCTTCGAGATGGCGTAGCGCAGGCCGAGGGCGCCGCGAACGATCTCGTTGGCCGGCGCCTTGTGCACGCCACGCTCGTTGTCGGTGCGCGCGTAGACGCCCGCGACGTGGCCCGACGGCGGAACGAAGACGTTGCCGCGCTCCGGATCGTAGACCTGGATCCACGGGAAGTAGTAGGCGCCGTACTTCGAGTCGCGCGGACGGGGCAGCTTGTCGACGCCGCCCGACATCACTTCCGCCGAGTCGAGAATTGCGAAGCGATCCTTGCGCGTCTCGCAGTGGGTGAGCAGCGCATCCTGCACCGCCGGCGAGGTCTGGCCGGGCGCCGCGACGATCGAGATCTCGTCGATCTCCTCGAAGCACTTGAGGCCGGTGCGCGCGCCGGGGCCGCCGTCCTTGCCGATGAAGAGCGCGTCCGAGCCGCCGCCCTGCTTCTTCTCGACGGGCTTCTGCTGATCCGGCTTCTTCTCGCCTTCCTTCGGCGCCTGACCCGCCGGGGCCGCCGCCTGCTCGATCTCGAGCGACGAGGGCGCGCCGACGTTGACGACGAAGCAGCGCGATCCGCCGTTGTTGAAGAAGCCATAGACTGCGTGCGCGAGATGCGTCGACTGCGTGAAGTCACCGAAGGTCTTCACGAACTGCGACCAGTTGACGATGAGCACGGCCTGGTTCGGCGGGCCCATCATCGACTCGCCAAGGAAGCCGACGGTGTTGGTACCGACGGCTTCGATCGGCTTGGAGCCGCGATCGACTTCCTCTACGTAAACGCCCGGTGAGAGATAACTGGTAGCCATGTCTGCCCCTCCTTCTAGAGTCAGCGAGTGCGCCACTCTCGCCGCCCACAGAGGTCGGTGCTTGATTGCACGCCCTGCAGGATGGTTATCGGCGACTCAGAAAAAATGTTGCTAGCGTTTCACCTTATTGAGCTTGTTCAGGTCGAAAAAGCGGATGTCCTTCTCCTGGACCCGGCGGATTTCCACCTCTCCTGACGGGTAGATAGGAACGGTCGTCCAGCACTGGATGGCCGGCTTCATGGGCTGGTTGATCGACGCCCAGAAGCGGCTCAAGACGCCCTCGTCGAGCTTCTGCGACATCGTCACCGGGATGGACGAATCGGCCTTCCAAGACTCGCCCTTCAAGTCGGGGCCGCTGATGGTCGGGTGCTCGAGCAGGCCCTTGATCGCGCCGCCCATGAGGAGCTGCTCCTCTTCCGGCGTCTGCGCCCAGGTCGAGATCAGATAATCGAGGCGCACCCACAGCGGCATCTCGCGCGCGACCTCGCGCGGGCGGCCGTCGGGGCCGACCACGGTCTCGAGAAAGGTGGCGGTGCGGTTCGAGCCGAGCCCTTCTTCGTCGAGCGAGATGTTGTAGAGGTAGACGCAAACGGCGGGGAGCTTGCCTTCGATCGCTTCTTGCTTAGGTGCTGCTACGACGAGGTGCACGCGCTTGTAGCCGCTCTCCTTGAAGACGGTCTGCAAGAGCTGACCGAGAGATTCTCCGGCTTCTTTGATGACGTGGTGCTGCCCAGTCGGTGTAGCCATCGTCACGTCCCCCAACAACACGCGCCTGCAGACACAGCAGGCGCTCCAGCTTGCTTGAGCGGGCACGCCGAGTCAACGGGGATTATTCTGTTTTCGGGTCTTGCGCATGAGACGCGTGCTACATTAGAAACAGGCGCGAAATGGAAACTGCAAAGCTGAATTTGAGTGTCGTCTCCGACGGAAAACCAAACGCGGTCAAGGCGCCCGTCGAGGAATCGACGTTGGTGCACAAGCAGGTCTTGCGCGGGCCGTTCTGGCAGAAGATCCCCGCCTACGCGAAGGTGACCGAGGCGGAGTTCCTCGATCACAAGTGGCAAGCCAAGCACACCATCACGAACCTGGCGAAGCTGATCGCGGCGCTCGGCCCGCTGGCGTCGCCGGAGTTCGTCGAGGACGCGACGCGCGGATTTTCCAAGGCGCCGATGAGCGTGCGCGTATCGCCCTATCTATTGTCGCTGATCGATTGGTCGAGCCCGTACAACGACCCGCTGCGACGGCAATTCATCCCCGTCTCGTCGCGACTTTTGCCCGATCATCCCAAGCTCGGGCTCGATTCGTTGCACGAGCGCGCCGACATGCCCGTCGAGGGGCTCACGCATCGCTACGTCGACAAGGCGCTGTTCCTCGCGCTCGACACCTGCCCGGTCTATTGCCGCTTCTGCACGCGCAGCTACGCCGTCGGCATCGATACCGAGGAGGTCGAGAAGTTCCACCTCAAGGTCAACGCCGAGCGCTGGCAGAAGATCTTCGAGTACATCAAGTCGCGCAACGAGCTCGAGGACATCGTCATCTCGGGCGGCGACTCCTATCAGCTGCGCGCCGATCAGCTCACCGAGATCGGCGAGGGCCTCTTGGCCATTCCGCACGTGCGGCGCATGCGCTTCGCCACCAAGGGTCCGGCGGTCATGCCGCAGAAGATCCTCACCGACGAGGCGTGGACCGATGCGCTCACGCGCGTCGTCGAGCACGGACGCAAGCTGCACAAGGAAGTGGTGCTGCACACGCACTTCAATCATCCGAACGAGATCACCGGCATCACCGAAGACGCGATGAACAAGCTGTTCGAGCGCGGGATTACGGTGCGCAATCAGTCGGTCTTGCAGCGCGGAGTCAACGACGATCGCGACGTGATGAAGCTGCTCGTCAAGCGGCTCGGGCACGTCAACGTGCATCCTTATTATGTGTACCAGCACGACCTCGTGCAGGGCGTCGAGGATCTGCGCACGACGGTGCAGACGGCGATCGACATCGAGAAGTACGTGCGCGGCTCGACGGCGGGGTTCAATACGCCGACGTTCGTGGTCGACGCGCCGGGCGGCGGCGGCAAGCGCGACGCGCACTCGTACGAATATTACGATCGCGCGTCGGGCATCAGCGTGTACACGGCGCCGTCGGTGAAAAAGGGATTCTTCCTGTACTTCGATCCGATCGACACGTTGCCCGTCGACTATCAGCGGCGCTGGAGCGAGCCGAAAGAGGCGCAGGCGATGGTCGACGCGGCCATCAACGAGGCGCAGCCGCAGCTACGCTGAAACCGCTCGCCCGTCGCCGACATCCTACGAGCATGCTGCTGCCCCAGTCGACTACCGGGCGGCTCGTCGCCTTCGCGGCCGGGCCGTTCGTCGTGCTGATGATCGCCTTGGCCGTCATGGTCTACGCCGTCCAGGTCTGGCCCTACTGATTCTCGTACCGGGTCAGACGCCGTAGATGCGGCGCAGGTGCTCGTCGCAGAGGAACGTGGGATCGCCGGTCCTGGCGCGCGCGGCCTTGCAGGCGTCGCAGTGATCGGCGTCGGGGAAGGTCTCTTCGACGCGCAACAGCGCCTTCTGCCGCTCGACCTCGCGATGCAGCTTCTGCTTCTCCTCGTCGTCCATCGTCACGCGTAGAGCTTGTCGAGATCGGCGCCGTAGCGTTTGATGACGTTGCGCCGCTTGACCTTCAACGTCGGCGTCAGCATGTCGTTCGCCGTCGTGAACTCCTCGTCGGCGATCATGAACTTCTTGACCCGCTCGTAGCTCTTCCAGTCCGTCGAATATTTCTCGAGCTCGCCGGCGATCACGTCGCGCAGCTTCTTTTGATCGTCGGCGAACGCTTTGACGTTCTGCGAGTTGGGCACGATGATGGCGACGTTGTACGGCTTGTCGGCGCCGTGCAGCATCGCCTGCGCGATGAACGGCGACAGCGTCAGCTTCTCTTCGAGCGGCGCCGGCGCCACGTACTTGCCGTTCTGCAGCTTGTAGAGCTCCTTGACGCGGCCGGTGACGATGAGAAATCCGTCGCCGTCGAAGCGGCCGAGATCGCCGGTGCGCAGGCCGCCGTCGTCGGTCATGACCTTCTTGGTCTCGTCGGGCTGGTTGTGATAGCCGACCATGACGCCGGTGCCGTAGACGAGGATCTCGCCGTTGTCGGCGTCGCTGCCGGGCGCCGAGTGGTCGAGCTTGACGTCGACGCCGGGCAGCGGCTTGCCGACGGTGCCGATACGGCGCGCGTGCGGCTGATTGCACGAGGCGATGCCCGAGGTCTCGGTCATGCCGTAGCCTTCGTAGACGTCGATGCCGAGGTTGTCGACGAACTCGGCGACGTCGGGCGAGAGCGCGGCCGCGCCCGAGCAGGCGAACTCGAGCCGCCCGCCGAACCGCTGCTTGACCTTGCCGAAGATGAGCGCCCTGGCCAGCGGCAGTGCGACAACCTCGCCGAACGAGCGCGACTGCCCGCGCTTTTGCTTGCTGCGCGATCTCAACGCGGCGTGGAAGATCGATCGGATCAGCTTCGGCTTCTCGGCGACGTTGGCCTGCACGCCGGCGTAGATGCGGTTCCAGATCTGCGGCACCGCGAACAGCACCGACGGCTTGACCTCGCCGATGAACTCGAGGATGCGCTCGCGCTTGTCGCAGATGGCGAGCGACGCGCCGATCGAGATCATGCCGTGCAGCTCGATCGAGCCGCCGTAGACGTGCGCCCACGGCAAAAAAGCGAGCGAGCGGTGCGAGCCGTCGAGCGGAACGATGGCCTGGAAGCCCGAGACGTTGCCGGCGATGTTGGCGTGCGAGAGGCACACGCCCTTGGGCTTGCCGGTGGTGCCCGACGTATAGATGAAGAGGGCGACGTCGCGGGCGTCGGGCGTCACGGCCGGCGTGTCGCGTTTTTCGCCGGCGCGCATGAAGGCGGCGAACCCATCGTCGCCCGGCGCGTCGAAGTCAATGACATGCTCCAGGCTCGGAAGCTCGGCGGCGAAGCCGCGCACACGTTTGGCGATGGCGTCGCCGGAGACGAAGCAGAGGCGCGCGCCGCAATCGCCGAGGATGTATTGCCAGTCGCCGTCGAGCTGCGATTCGTACATCGGCACCCAGACGGCGCCGAGCGTGAACGCGGCGTAGGCGCCGACGGCCCATTCGAGGCGGTTGTTGCTGATGACGGCGACGCGATCGCCGCGCCGAATGCCGCGTGCGGCGAAGGCAGTGCGCGCCTGCGCGACGAGCGTGCCGAGCTCGGCGAACGTCGTCCACTTCCAGCCGTCGGCGCCGCGCGTGCCGAGCGCCGGGCGATCGGCGTATTTGCCGACGACGTCGTGAAGCATGGTCGCGAGATCGCTGAAGCGCGGCGAGAACGTCATGGTGCGTCAGTCTACTCCAATCGTCCCGCGATCGGGCTTGCTTTGCGGCGGGCGGCGACGGCAAGATGGCGCCCCATGCGTTGGACCCTCGCAGTCGCCACCGCCGCCGCGCTCGTCGCGGCCGCCGGTGCGTGCGGCTCGGTAATCGCGGTGCCCGATCAGGGCGTCATCGTGACCGGCTGCCAAGAGCCGGGGCAGTGCATCCGCGCCGATTGCTCGTGCTCGCGATCGCTGGCCGGCTGCGTCGTGTCGTGCGTGCAGACCAATCCGACCGATCCGTCGACGTGCTACTGCATGGGGATTCCCATGCCGACGCCGCAAGACATGAACACGCAGTTGGCGGTCGAGTGCCTCGAGCCGTCGATGGCATGCATCGGGCGCGGCGTGTTCTGCGGCGGCGTCGGCGCGACCTGCCAGGCGACCGGCACCACCTGCGACGGCAGCGGCGATCCACCGCAGCTCATCCCGGCGATGGGCATGCCCGCGCTCGAGCCGCACTGCCAGTTCCTCGACGACGTCTGCTGCCCGGGCACGAGCCCGAGCGACGGCGGCGTGATGACCGACTGATCCTCGATCTAGTAGCTGAGGATCTTGTCGAGGTTCTCGCGCTCCCAGCGGGTCATGCGCTCGAAGTGCGGATAGGTCGCTTCCTCGGCGAGGAACTCGGGCGTGTGGAACTGGCGCCGCCCGCCGACGACGGGGATGTCGTGCTTCTGGTGCAGCATCTCGTGATAGACGATCCACTCGACGAAGAGGCGCGGCACGAACGGCCGGTCGAGCGACGCGTGGATGCGAATCAGCCGATCCTCGACGCTGTACGAGCCCATCTTGATCGAGTTGCGGCGGCGGCGCTTGGCGCCCGGCTGCGCGCGCTGGCTCCAGGTGATGCGCGCGTCGATGCAGTCGGCGAAGTAGCGACGGTTGAGATCGTCGTAGATCTCCTTGAGGTCGTGAACCTCGCCGCGCGTCTCGATGGTGAACACGGTCGCGCGGCGACGGCGCGCGCGCCGGATCTTGCGGTGATTGACGTCGATGTACTGCGATAGGAGCTGCGAAGCGTCGCGATCGTTGCGCGCGACGTAGCGCCCGAGCGCGCGCACGATGTCGACGCTGGCGTCGAGAAACATGTGATGCAGGCGCAAGCGGAAGAGGCCCTTTTCGCGCTTGACCGAGATCATCGTGAAGCGGTTGTCGGTGACGGCGAGCGCGAGCCGCGCTTCGGGCGCGTGCGGCAGCATCGCGGACGAGATCCGCTCCTCGAGCTCCTTGCGCGCGCCTTCGTCGTCGACTTGCGGCTCGACGCCGCGACGGCGCGGCGAGACCGGCTGAAGTCGAGTGCGCGCGACTTTGGGCGCGCGCGAGGGGCGCGCGTCGACGTCGGCGAAGTCGCCAAAGTCGGGGACGGGACCTTGCGGCACGGGCCCGAAGAGGGGATTGTTCCGGCTCACGAACACCTCCACAAGACTACGGAATCAAAAGCGTTATTTAAGGCACGCCGCGATCGAAACCGACGCAAAAGTATATCGCCGGGGCGGTCCTGCGGCAACTTATCCACAATCACGAATCATTATCGTGCGGTCTTTCCAGAAGTTGCGCGCCGCGGAGAATTGTCTAGATGTAGTCGTCAACGGCTGGCAGGACGGAAAAATCCGCTGTCGACAAATGGCGGTTCGGGGTATGGATGGCGCCGGGAAAATCCTTGATCGGCTTTTCGAACCGGGTTTATAGTCGGATGTCCGTAGTTAACTCTTTTGTTATTGGAGGGAGGTCGCGATGAACCGAACCACGTGGAGGCAGATTGCGTCAGGTCTCCTCGCAGCGGCGCTAAGCTTGGGAATCGCGGCCTGCGACGACGACACCAGTAGCGGCGCGGGCGACATGGCCGTCACCGCCGACATGAGCGCCGGCGGCGGCGACATGACTGGCACGACGCCAGGCAACGGCCAGCTCACCCTCGCCGACGTCGTCGGCACGGTGTACGCGCAGGGCAAGGGAGCGATCCCGCGCACACATACGCTCGTGGCGGTGGCCAGCTTGCCGCAGGTTGCGGGCACTCCCGATCCGTCATCGGACTTCGGCGTTTCGCCGACGATCCACGGCTGCAGCATCTATCGCTACACCGCGACGAACCTGCCCGGCGCCGACGGTGACGCCGGCACGGTCACGTTCTCCGGCTGGAACGCCGCCGAGACCGTCGGTGTCAACGCGGCGAATGGAAGCACCTCGGGTGCGCTGACGCCGATGTCGAGCAGCTCGCCGATCACCTGCACGCGCGACGCGACGAGCATGCTGTACGGCTGCAAGTACGGCGGCATGGCTGGACCGGACGCAGGCTCTGCCGGTGCGCCCGTGGGCGACATCATCTATCCGCTGGTTCCGCACCGCGCATTCTGCTCGCTGACTCCTGGAGTCACCTTCCCCGACGGTCTAATCGTCACCAACCAGTGGCCCTATCCGAGCGTCTGCAATGAGCGCGCGGTTTCGGAGACGACTAATGCCGCGTGCCCTTCGCCCGTTGGGATGACGAACTTCCTCGTCGTGTCCGCATGCGAGCAGGAGCCGATCTTGCCGTTGGGCGTTTCGACGATTACCGAGTCGATCAGCGGCGGCACCGATTGGCCCGCGTTCAGCGATACGATGCTGGGCAACGGCG
>DASXOU010000864.1:0-2531 GCA_036494045.1 Polyangia bacterium
CGCGGAATCGCCAGCAGCAGGAAGAGCGACGAGGCGATGACCATCGCCGCTCCCGTCGGCAGCTGCCATTGCCACGCCGCCCAGTTGCCGATGAACGCCGACGCGACCGCGATGCCGATGGCGATGGCGAACGCCGACCACATGCGCGACGCGACCAGCAGCGCCGCCGCCGGCGGAATGACGGTGAACGCGAACACGGGCAAGGCGCCGATGGCGCGCGTCGACACCGAGATGGCCAGCGCCATCGTCAAAAAGAGCAGCAGCGACCAGAAGCCCGTGCGCAGCCCGAGCGTGCGCGCCGTCTCGAGGTCGAACGTGGTGAACACGAACTCCTTGCCGAAGAGCCCGTGCACGAGCGCGACGAGGATGGCCGCCGCCGACATGATGTAGAGCTGCTCCGGCGGCACGGCGACGGCGTTGCCGTAGAGCAGATCGTTGACCTCGTGCGCCTCTTGCGTCACGTGCGGCGAGTTGAGGATCAGGATCACGCATGCCGCCGCGATGAGGTAGACGATGCCGATGACGCTCTCGCCCGAGAGCCGCCGGTTGCCGAGGTTGCCCGAGAAGATCTGCGCGACGACGGCGGCGAGCAGGATCGCCCACGGCACCGGGTGCAGATAGAACGGCGCGTGGTGCGGATCGACGCCGACGATCGAGCAGAACATGAACGCCAGGGCGACCCCGACGCCCGACGCCTGCGACATCGCCGCCGAGACGAACACGATGCGCTTGAGCACGATGTAGACGCCGATGAACGAGCACAGCGCCGCGGCGATCATGGCGACGGCGAGCGCGTCGCGCCACAGGAACCACGATTCCCAAAACCCAGGCACGTCGCTCGGCATCACAGTCGCCCGCTCACTTGTCGTGCTCCACGAAGATGACGCTGTGCTCGTCGAAGACGCGCACGGCGATGGGCCGCTCGTAGATCTTGGTGAGCCGCTCGGACGTCAACAGCTCGGCGCGCGCCCCGACCGCCACCGGATGCTCGAGCCCGGCGACGACGACCAGCTCCTCGACGTGATCGGCGACGGCGCCGAGTTGGTGCGAGATGAGGATGACGGCGATGCCGCGCGCGGTGAACGAGCGCAACAGCATCAGCATCGAATGCTCGGACGGAAGATCGAGGCCCGTCGTCGGCTCGTCGAGCACCAGGATCTCCGGCTCGGAGGCGAGCGCGCGCGCCACCAGCACGCGCTGGCGCTGTCCGCCCGAGAGCGCGTGAAACGGCCGATGGCCGAGCTCGAGCGCACCCACGTCGGCGAGCGCCGCTTTGGTGCGCTCGACGTCGGTCTTGCCGGGGCGGCGACCGAGGCGCGTCAGGCCGTAGCGGCCCATGAGCGCGACCTCGTACGCCGTGAGCGGAAAGCTGACGTCGACGGCCGCGCGCTGCGGCACGTAGCCGAAGCGCGGCCGCTTGCCCGAGGGAAACTTGATCGCGCCGCGCACCGGCGGCAAGAGGCCGAGCATGGTGCGCACCAGCGTGGTCTTGCCGCTGCCGTTCGGCCCGACGATGCCGACGGCCACGCCGGCGTCGATGGTGAGCTGCACCGGCGGCAGCACGGCCACGCCGTGATAGCCGACCTCGATCGCCGCCAGCTCGACGAGGCGCTCGCTCATCGTTCGCTCATCGCTCACTCACGCGTTCACGTCGTTTGGCCCTCGACCAGCGCCTTGAAGCGCGCCATCGACTCGTGCGTCTCGCCGTCGAGCTTGGCGAAGATGGGCCCGGTGATGAGGCGCGCGCCGAGCCCGCTGAAGGTTTCGCTCGAGGTGACGCGCGTGCTGCCCGGGATCTTCACGTCGAACGCGTAAGAATGATCGCCGCGCACGCCCAGGCGCCCGCCGATCCAGCGCACCAGCGCGCGCGGACGGAACTCTTCGATGCGCACGTCGACCGGCAGCCGCGCCGGACCGGCGGCGAAGGAGAGGCGCAAGCGTCCGCCCGCGCACAGCTCGCCGTCGACCGCCGCGAGCATGGGAAACCAGCGCGTCCACGTCGACAGATCGGAGAACACGCGCCAGCAATCGTCGGGAGACCCAGCCACATCGATCGCGTGCTGCACGGTCGGCATCGGCGCGCACTCTACCGCAACGAAGATTCCGTGACTATACTGGCGCGTCCGATGGCCAAGAAGTCGAAACCAGTGCCCAGCGACGCCGAGGTCGTCGAGGGCGAGCTCGTCGATGCCGACGATCCCGTCGACGTCGAGCCGGCGGAGCCCGACGTCGCCGAGCTGGCCGACGAAGACGCGCCCGACGACGCGGCGCTGCCGCCCATCGGCGACGACGACGACGCGCCCGCCGACGACGCGCACGTCGACGACACGCGCGCGCTCGTGCCCGAGCCGCGCGCGGCCCGATCGTTGGCGCGGCTCGATCCGCTGCAGCTCTACATCCAGGACATCCGCCGCTATCCCTTGCTCTCGCGCGAGGACGAGCACGAGCTGGCCAAGAAGCTCGTCGAGCACGGCGACGTCGACGCGGCGCGCCGCCTGGTGACGTCGAACCTGCGTCTCGTGGTCAAGATT
>DASXOU010000865.1:0-10776 GCA_036494045.1 Polyangia bacterium
GGCCGTCGCCGCGCTGGTCGTCGAGGCGTTCGCGCTGCTGCCGATCTTCCAATTGCGCGCGCTGTCACGGAATGCGTAGGGCGCTCGCCGCCTACGGCGTCGTCTGCGCCGTCGTCTGGCTCTCGGTGTGGAGTCTCTTTCGCACGCCGTCGTTCGCCGTGCTCACGCCGTCGGAGCGCGCGGCCATCATCGCGCGCGCGCGCCGCGGCGAGCCGACCGCCGATCCGGCGCGCATCGCCGCCGGCCCCACCTTCATCCGCCGCTACGGCGAGCGCATCAAGGGCGACGTCGTCCTCGCGCGCGCGCCCATCTTCGCCGGCGCGGCGCCCGTGTTCGCGCTCTCGCTCGTCGCCGGCGACGACGGCATCGGCGTCGATCTCGGCGATCGCGAAGTCTTCCTCTTGCCCGACGAGCTCCTCGCCGCCGACGCGCTCGCCGCCGAGACGCCGCTGCGCGCGCTCGACTTCGAGCTCGGCGCCAAGAAGGACGTCATCGACGCGCTCCTCGCCAAGAAGCTCGGGCTCGACGCCGACGCGTTTGCGCGCGCGCGCAAGTCGTACTTCCGCTTTCGCACCGACGCGTTCATCGAATCGGCCGATCGCACCTCGATCCTGCCGGTCACGCGCGGCAACACGCCAGGCCCGCGCCTCTCGTCGGCGGCGCTGCACGACGGCGCCGTCGCCGGCGGCCGCTATCTTCTGCGCCATCTCTACGACGACGGCCGCTTCGGCTACGAATACACGCCCGCCACCGACGTCGACGAAGCCTACGGCCTCGACTATTCGCTGCCGCGCCACGCCGGCGCCGCCTATTTTCTCGCGCAGATCTTCGGCGCCACCCAGGACGTCGCCTTCCGCGACGGCGCCCATCGCGCGCTCGCCTTTCTCGCCGAGCGCCAGCCGGGCGCGTGCAGCTCGCCTCAGCGCAGCTGCGTCGGCAACCCCGATCTGCCCGGCGCCGATCTCGGCGCCGCCGCCATGGCGCTCCTCGCCGTCGGCGAATACGTCAAGGCCACCGGCGATCGCCAAGAGCTCGTCTGGGCGCGTCGGCTGGCCGGCTTCGTCCTCTACATGCAGAAGCCCGACGGCGACTTCTGCCACCTCTACGATCCCGCCAGCGATCGCCGCGACGAAAAGACGAAGCTGCTCTATTTCAGCGGCGAGGCCGCGTTCGCGCTCGCCAAGCTGGCCGCGCTGGTCGGCCCCGGCGATCCCGAGTACGCGCGCTACACCGAGGCGCTCGATCGCGCGCTCGATTATCTGACCGACAAGCAGTACGCCAACCTCGCCGGGAAATTCTTCTTCGGCGAGGATCACTGGACCTGCATGGCCGCCGACGCCGGCTGGGACGCGCTGCCGCCGGCGCACCGCGAAAAGTACGCGCGCTTCTGCGACGGCTTCGTCAAGTTCCTGCGCCGCACGCAATTCACCTCGCGCGACGTCGCCACCGAGGCGCAGCCCGACTTCATCGGCTCCTACGGATTCTCGCCGTTTCTGCCGCCGCACGGCACGCCCGTCGGCAGCCGCTCGGAAGCGACCATCTCCACCTACGCGATGCAGCAGCGCCGCGGCCTGGCCGACAGTGACGAGGGTCGCGCCACGCGCGAGCAGATCCGCCTCGGCATGCAGTTCCTCCTCGACCACCAGATCCGCGACGACAACGCCTGGCTCATGGCCAACCCCGACGCGGCGCGAGGGGGCTTTCTCATGAGCGACGTCAAACGCTACATCCGCGTCGATTTCGTGCAGCATTCCTGCTCGGCCATGCTGCGCGCGATCCCGCTGTTCTAGTCGATTCGCGTGATATAATTCACGACCGTGAAGACCTGCGGAGTTTGCAGCGTTCACTATCCGGACGCGGTGGAGTTCTGCCCGCGCGACGGAGAGAAGCTGCCGCTGCCGGTCGCCGATCGCTCGGTCGATCCGATGATCGGGCAGACCATCGACGGCCGCTACATCGTCGAGGCGCTGCTCGGCGAAGGCGGCATGGGCACGGTCTACGCCGGGCGCCACGCGATCATCGACAAGCGCGTCGCCATCAAGGTCTTGCGCAAGGAGGCCGCCGCCGACGAGAGCTCGGCGCAGCGCTTCATCATCGAAGCCAAAGCGGCGTCGAAGATCGGCCATCAGAACATCGTCGACATCACGGACTTCGGCGTGCTGCCCGCGGGCAACGCCTACTTCGTGATGGAGTTTCTCGACGGGCCGACGCTGGGAAAGCTGGTCCACGAGCTCAAGCACATTCCGCCGGCGCGCGCGATCGGCATCAGCATTCAAGTCTCGCGCGGGCTCGCCGCGGCGCACGGCAAGTCGATCATCCATCGCGATCTCAAGCCGGAGAACATCTTCGCGCTGGAAAAAGACGGTACGCCCGACTTCGTCAAGATCGTCGACTTCGGCATCGCCAAGGACGTCAAAGCGGGCAAGCGGCTCACCGCGATCGGCATGGTGCTCGGCACGCCCGAGTACATGTCACCGGAGCAGGCGACGGGGCAGGAGACCGATCACCGCGTCGACCAGTACGCGCTCGGCTGCATCCTCTACGAGATGCTGAGCGGCGACGTGCCGTTCAAGGGCGAGAACGCGCCCAAGACGCTCACCAAGCACGTCTTCGATCCGGTGGTGCCGCCGTCGAAGCTGCGGCCCGATCTCGAGATCCCGCTGCTCCTCGAAGAGATCGTGATGCGCATGCTGCAGAAGAAGCCTGCCGATCGCTTCAGCGACATGCGCGCGCTCATCGACGCGCTCGAGGCGGCGCGGACCAAGATCGAAGCGGGGCAGGCGCCGGGGCGCAAGACCAGCCTCGATGTCCCCGGTGCCACGATCGACCGTGCGCGCACGGGATCGTCGCCGCTTGCGACCGACAGCGTGCCGGAGGTGCCGCGCAACAAGACGCCGATCTACGTCGCCGTCGGCGTGAGCGCGGCGGCGCTCGTGGTTCTTCTCGGCGTGGCGGTCACGCGGCTGTCGCACAAGGCGGGCGCGCCGACGGCGGCGGCGGGGATGATGCCGACCGCCGAGGCGGCGGCGCTGCCGGCGGCCGCGACCCCAACGACTGCAGCGACGCCGACGGCGCCGACGCCGTCCGCGGCGCCCAAGCCGGCCGACGTGCAGCTGCAGATTTCGACACTGCCGCCCGGCGCCGAGATCCAGCTCGGTGCGGAGTCGCTCGGCCCGTCGCCGGTCGACGTGCATCGCGTGCGCGCGGCCGAGCCGCTGCTCTTGACGATTCGCCGCGCCGGCTTCAAGGAAGATCGCCGGCTGGTGACGCTCGACCATGACCAGACGCTCGAGATTGTGCTGCAGAAGCACGATCGCGTCGCGACGCGCAGCGCGCGCCCGCAGAAGCCGACACCGACCCAGACGCAGACGCAACCACAGCCGGCCAAGCCCGAGCACCACGTCACCGATCTGCGGAACCCGTTCGAGTAGCCCACCGTCCTACCGGCGTTGTTCTCGTCGCTGGGGAAGGGCTGCGCCGCCGAACGGGTATCACCTTTTGGATGCGACATAGGTCAATCTCGTGCTACGATGACAACGCTGCCTCCCCTATGGAGGCGCTAGCCTGGGGCTGCGCAAACCGTGGCGAACGACGACTCGAAGCCTAATCCCGCACCGCCGAAGCTCCCGAGCACGACCAAGCCGCGCGTGCCGGGCTCGCCGTCACCGGCGCCACGAGTCATCGCCACCGGCTCGCAGCCGCGCATCACGCCCAATCCGGGCGGGCCGCGCTTCAACGACACCGTCGCGGCGCCGGGCATGTCCACGCCGCGTCCGCCGACCGGCCCGCAAGCCGCGCTCGCCAGGCCGGCGACCAATCCGCCCGTCGAAGACGAAGCGCCGGCGCCCGAGGTCGCGCCGCACAACGACACCTACGTCGGCACCACCATCGCCGATCGCTATCGCGTGATCTCCAAGCTCGGCGAAGGCGGCATGGGCGTCGTCTATCTCGCCGAGCACGTGTTCATCGAGAAGCGGGTCGCGCTCAAGGTCTTGTCCGAAGACTTCGCGCGCAAGGCGGATCTGGTCGCGCGCTTCATGCAGGAAGCGAAGGCGGCGTCGAAGATCGGCCACGAGAACATCGTCGACATCACCGACTTCGGCGAGACCGCGTCGGGCTCGGTCTTCTTCGCCATGGAGTTCCTCGACGGCAAGGACCTCGCCGGCCACATCAAGACCGACGGCGCCATGCCGTTTTCGCGCGCCAAGCAGATCATGAACCAGATCTGCCGCGCGCTCGGCGCCGCGCACTCGAAGGGCATCATCCACCGCGACATGAAGCCGGAGAACGTCTACCTCGTCACCCGCGAGGGGCGCGCCGACTTCGTCAAGGTGCTCGACTTCGGCATCGCCAAGATGTCGGCGCTCGACGAGGGCGGCTCGCGCCTCACGCGCACCGGCATGATCTTCGGAACGCCCGAGTACATGTCGCCCGAGCAGGCCAAGGGCGACAAGCCCGACCATCGCGTCGACATCTACGCGGCCGGCTGCATCTTGTACGAGATGCTGACCGGCGACGTGCCGTTCCACGCCGAGACGTTCATGGGCGTCTTGACCAAGCACATGTTCGAGCCGCCCGAGCCGCCGTCGCAGCGCAACCCCAACGCGGCGATCCCCGCCGACGTCGAGGCGGCGTGCATGAAGGCGCTCGCCAAGGATCGCGATCAGCGCTTCCAGACGATGAAGGAGATGGCGCTCGCGCTCGAGCAGTGCGTCGGCGGCGACGTGTCGCAGGCGTGGGGCAACGAGCCGTCGGGCGTCGGTGGCGGGCTGCGCGAGCCGTCGCAGGCGTTCCGCACGCCGGGCACGGCGGCGCGCGCGGCGATCGCGGCGTCGACGACGCCCGAGGACGCGCCGAAGAAGCGGGGCAACGGGCTCATGATCGGCGGCATCGTCGCGCTGCTGCTCGCCGGCGGCGCGGCGGCGGTGGTGCTGTCGCAGAAGAAGCCCGAGCCGCCGAAGCCGGCGCCGATCGTCGAGCAGAAGCCGGTGGCGACCAAGCCGGTCGAGCCGCCCAAGCCCGTCGAGCCGGCCAAGCCGACGCACTACACGATGTCGATCAGCACGCAGCCGGCCGGCGCCGAAGTGTTCAACGGCGCCGAGCGCCTGGGCACGACGCCGTGCAACGTGGTCTTGCCCGCGTCGGAGACGCCGGTGGAGCTGATGATCCGAAAGCACGGCTGGAGGGAGCAGCCGCTCAAGATCATCCCCGACAAGGACCACGATTTTGTCGCCGATCTCATGCCGGCGGCCAAGACGTCGCATCCGTCGGGCAAGGCGCCGAAGTCGAGCGCACCGACGGCGACGGCGCCGACGGCGCCGAAGGCCGATACGCCGGCCAAGGACGCGCCCAAGCCGGCGGGCAAGCTGCGCGACCTCAAAGATCCCTTCGCGAACTAGCCCGAAATCCGGTATTCAGCTAACGGCTGATGGCTAACGGCTGATGGCTATTCTGCACGACATGACGCCGGCGGAGCTCGGCGAGCTCTTGGCGTCGCACGGCATTCGCGCCGACGAGGCGCGGCGCATCTTCGCGCATCACGTGCAGCACGGTCGGCGCAACTGGGACGTGCGCGATCTAGCGCGCGAGAAAATCACGCGTGTGCAGGCGCTCGTGGAGGCGCCGACGCTCGCAGTCGTCGATCGCCGCCGCGATCCCGCCGACGGCTTCATGAAGTACCTGTTCGCGCTCGCCGACGGCGCGCGTATCGAAGCCGTGCGCATCCCCATCTTCGACGACAAGTACACGCTGTGCCTCTCGTCGCAGGCCGGCTGTCCGCTCGACTGCGTGTTCTGCGCGACCGGGCGGCTCGGCTACACGCGCAACTTGGCGACGTGGGAGATCGTCGAGCAGCTGCGCATCGTGCGCGACGAAGCCGATCGTCCGATCCGCGGCGTCGTGTTCATGGGCATGGGCGAGCCGTTCCTCAACTACGACAACGTCATCCGCGCCGCGCGCATCTTCGCCGATCCGTCGGGCGGCGCCATCAGCGGGCGCGCCATCACCATCTCGACGTCGGGCGTGGTACCGGCGATCCGCCGCTTCACCGACGAGCGACATCCCTATCGGCTGGCGATCTCGCTGACCGGCGCCACGCGCGCGCGCCGGCGCTCCTTGATGCCGGCGGCGGAGAAGAGCTGGCCCCTCGACGAGCTCATCGACGCCGTGCGCGCGCACGCGGCGGCGACGCGCGATCGGGTCACGCTCGAGTACGTCGTCATCGGCGGCGTCAACTGCGGCGCCGACGATGCCGCTGCGCTCGTCGAGCTCTTGCGCGGCATTCCCGTGCGGCTCAACCTCATCGACGTCAACGACGCCACCGGCCGCTTCGCGCCGCCGACCGACGCCGAGCGGCGCGCCTTCATCGACGCGCTGCAACCGCTCGGCGCGCCGATCGTGCGCCGCTACTCGGGCGGCAAGGACGTCAACGCCGCTTGCGGAATGCTGGCCGCCACCTCGTGAAGGTCGTCAGCCGCTGACGGCTTCGATGGCGGCGAGCTCGTCGTCGTCGAGCGCGAGGTCGAACGCCGCCAGATCCTCGGCGAGGTGCTGCGCGCTGGCGCTGCCGGTCAGCGGCAACATGCCGACGGCGAGCGCGAAGGCGAAGATCAGCTGCGGCACGGTGCATTCGTGGCGCTGCGCGATGCCGCGCACGACCGCGCCGTCGAGCTCGCGGCGATTGGCGGTAAGCAGCGAAAATCCCTGGTAGCCGATCCCGTGCTCGTGGCAGATCGCGCGGGTTTGCCGATCCCAGCCTGTCCGCGCGTAGCAGCGATTCTGCACGAACGCCGGCTGCACGTCCGCGCCGCGCACCAACTCGGCGAGCTGCGCCGCGTTCACGTTGCTCACGCCGACGAGGCGCGTCTTGCCCGCGCGTTGCAGCGCGCTCATCGCGGCCCACACCTGCCAGTCCTCGTCGCCGAGGCCGCTTGCGCGCGACGGGCCGTGCAGGACGAACGAATCGAGACGATCGGTGCGCAGATGCTCGAGCGACGAGGCGAACGACTGCGCCACCTGCTCGGCGAGCGGCGCGCGCGCGTCGTAGGGCAGGCGATGATCCTGCCCGTCGGCGTCGGTGAACTTGGTCTGCAGGAAGAGCTCGTCGCGCCCGACCACGCCGGCGTCGATGCACGCGGCGATGCCCTCGCCGACGGCGGCCTCGAAGTAGTGCTTGCGCTGATTGGCGGTGTCGACGGCGCGGAAGCCCGCGCGCAGTGCCTGCGCCGTCAACGCCGCCGTCCGCTCCTCCTTCCACGCGGTGCCGTAGAAGAAGGAGGGAACGGTGACGCCGCCGACTACTTGCGCGCGCGCTCGCACACCACGTCGCGCTCGCCGAACTTGCCGCCGGTGAGCGCCGCGGTCACGCCGTCGGCGCGATCTTCGGGGACGATGAGGTAGGTGTGCGAGTTGCGCAGCTCGAGTGACGCGACCTCGACGCCCTTGTCGCGCAGGAGCTGCTCGATCTCGGGCTCCTTGGCGCCGTCGCGGCGACCGAGGTTCAAGTAGAGCCGCACGTGCCCGTCGGGCAGCGGCGCTTCCTCGCGCTCGCGGCGCGGCCGCTCGCGCGGCTCGCGTGCCTCGCGCGGCTCACGTGCCTCGCGCGGCTCGTCGCTGCTCTCGGCTGGTGCGCCCGCCGGCGCCGGCGCGTCCGACTTGGAGTCGACCCACGCCTCCCAGACTTCCTTGCCGTCGGAGTTGTCGATGGTCTCGGCCATGCGCCGCGGCGCGCCGCCGCTCGCGCCTTCACGCAGCTCGCGCTCGCCGCCGCGACCGGCGCCGCCGCGACGCCCGCGCCGCCGACGCTGCCGCTTCTCGCCGCTCTCGCCTTCGCTGCTCTCGCGCGCCGGGCTCGCCGGCGCCGCGCTCGCTTGCGCCGCCGGCGGCGCCGAGAATCCGCCCGTCGGTCCCGCCGTCGGAATCGGCTCCAGCTCCGGCCCCGCCGCGCGCGGCGCTTGCGATAGCGGCGCCGACGTCGCCGGCGCGCCCGACGCGCGCTCGAGGATCCGCGGCCCGCGCGGCTCCGTCTTGCCCGTAAGCCGCTCCTCGATCATGACCGCGATCATCCGCTCGCCGTCCTCGGCCGCCCACACCCGCTTGGCCAGCGCGCGCCACTCCGCGCCCGGATCGCGCGTCACCACCTTGGCGCGCAGCTCGTCGACCTTCTCCGCCTCGCGCGCCGTCTTCTGCTCGGCCTCCGACGGCAGCGTGCGCTCCTCGGGCCGAATCTTGTAGGTCAGCTTCAGCATGTAGAAGTTGCCGAGCTCGCGCGGCGAGATCAGCGAGATCGCCAACCCACTCTTGCCCGCGCGCCCGGTGCGACCCGTGCGATGCACGTAGACTTCCGCCGACTCCGGGAACGTGTAGTTGATGACGTGCGACAGGTTCGAGATGTCGATGCCGCGCGCCGCGATGTCGGTGGCCACGAGATAGTGCAGGTTCTTGGCCTTCATCCGGTCCATCACCCGCTCGCGATCCTTCTGCGTCAGATCGCTCGAGATCGCCTCGGCGTCCATTCCGCTCTTGCGCAGGAACTCGGCCACCAGCGCCGTGTCCTCGCGCGTGTTGCAGAAGATGATGGCGCTCTCCGGCTTCTCGACGCCGAGCACGCGCACCAGATCGCGCGCGCGTCCCATGCCGCTCACCATGTAATAGGTGTGCGTGATCTCGTGAACGCCGACGAAGTCGGCCGAGAGCTGGATCTTCTCCGGCTCGCGCATGTAGCGCGATCCGATGCGCTCGATGTCGTCGGGGATGGTCGCCGAGAACAGGACCGTCTGCCGATCCTTGGGGCACTGCTTGATGATCTCGGTGATCTCCTCGAGAAAGCCCATCGACAACATCTCGTCGGCTTCGTCGAGCACCAGGATCTTGAGCCCGTCGAGCCGCAGCGTCCCGCGCCGCAGATGATCGAGCACGCGCCCCGGCGTGCCCGCGACCACTTGCGCGCCCGCCTTGAGCTGCTCGATCTGCTTGCCCATCGGCGCCCCGCCATAGACGGGGATGACGTGGAGCTTGTCGGCGGCGATCTTCTCGCACTCTCTTCCGACCTGCAGCGCCAGCTCGCGCGTCGGCGCCAGGCAGAGCGCCTGCACGACTTTGTTCTCGCCGTCGATGAGCCCCTGCGCGAACGGAATGCCGAACGCCGCCGTCTTGCCCGATCCGGTGCGCGACTGCACCATCACGTCCTTGCCCGCCATCATGCGCGGGAAGACGGCGCGCTGCACCGGCATCGGCTCCAAAAACCCGAGGCCGAGGAGCGTCTGCTTCAGCTCTTCTTTGACTCCGAGCTCTTCCCAGCTCGCCAGGTCGCTCGTCGGCAACCCGTTCCCGTTGCCGTTATCGTTTCCGTTCTCTGTCTTCTGCTCGGGCTGCGCCTCGCGCGCGCCCTCTGCCGGGACCGTCGGCTCGACGGTGCCAGCATCCACTTCCGTATTCATTCCGAATCTCCGTACTGCTCATTGTGATCACCCCGGTCGCGCGGTCTTGCCCCGCGCCGCACGCTCCATCTCGAACGTCTTGCGCGACGATTCGAGCGCGTGTCGGATGTCTTCGACGCGCGACGCGTGGTGATCGATGTAGTTGTAGAGGAGCACCGCATAGGCGCGCTGCGCCTCCTCGAGCTCGTCGTAGACCACCGCCAGGTGGTCGTACGCCGCTCCAAGCCCGTGTCCCGCCAGCTCGTCGAAACGGCAGCGCGCGCCGACTTCCCGTCGGTGGCGCAGCCAGCTCTTGGAGAAAGCCTCCCATTGCTCGGCTTGCTGAATGTCGTAGCGCGCGCCGAGCGCTTGAAGGTCGAAGAGCTTGCGGTTGAGATCGTCGAAGAGCGACTCGACGTCCGCCTGGCAATCGAGGAGCGCGTCGAGGTCATCGGCGCGCCCGGCGAATGTCGCGGTCACAGATCTTGGCCGCACCGCGGGGTGGGCGAACAAGCTGTGAGCGACCGACGCGATCAGCCAGGCGATGATGATCGCGGTCGTGCCGAACGTCGCGATCTGCAGACCTTGACGGTATCGGCGGAATTCCGGTGGTTGTACTTCTTTGCGTGGCAAAAAGGATAAGCCTACGAAACCTGCGTGAAAGGTAGCCGACGATCGGTCGGGTGTCAAACCCGCTACTGTGTCGGTTGTGACGGCAGGATCACCGCGACGATGCCGTCGGAGCCGCTGGTGCTCTGGGCGCGCAGCCGCGGCGGCGCCAGGCACTCGTCGTCGTTGGTCGCGCACGCCGAGTTGCCGCCCGAGACCGTGTACAGGCGCACCGTCGCGTGCGGCAGCGGCGCGCCGCTCGGATCGTGGACGACGCCGTGGACCATCACGCCCGGCTTCACGGTGACGGTGCCGACGTCGTAGTCCGCGGTCAGGGGGAGCTGGGTCAGCCACAGCCGCGGCAGCATCGCGTCCGCCGCCGGCACCAGCCCCACGTCCCACAGCCCCGGGTCGAGGCGCACCGAGAAGCGTCCGTCGCTCGACGCGGTCGCCATGTCCGGCGTGGCCGCGCCCGTCGACGGCGTCGCTGCCAGCGTCGCCGCCAGCGTCGGCGATGCCGGCGTCACCATCAGGTTGTCGAGCGGCTTGCCGGTCACGTCGACCACCTGCCCCGAGAGCTGCGTGCGCAACGGCAACATGATGTCGGGCCCGACGCCGGCGCCGGCGACGGCGAGCGGCTGCGTCGAGGTGGCGAAGAGCTGCGTCGGATCGGGCGCCACCGTGACCGTGTAGTTGCGATTGCCGGTCGCCGCCGGAATCAGCTGCGCGGTGACCTCGCCCGTGGTCGCGT
>DASXOU010000866.1:0-5888 GCA_036494045.1 Polyangia bacterium
CGGAAGGTCTCGAGCACGCGCAGGAGATCCACCTGCGCGCGATCGGACATGGTGGAGATCTCGTCGAGAAAGATGGTGCCGCCCTTGGCCGCGCCGAACTTGCCCTCCGCCGCCGACACCGCGCCGGTGAACGCGCCCTTCTCGTGCCCGAACAGCTCCGACTCGATCAGGTCCTTCGGGATCGCGCCGGTATGCACCGGCACGAACGGCCCCGCCTTGCGCGACGATCGCTCGTGCACCGCGCGCGCGACCAGCTCCTTGCCCGTCCCGGTCTCGCCGACGATGAGCACGGTGGCGTCGGTCTGCGCCACCGCCGTGATGCTCTCGAACACGCGGTGCATCACCGTCGAGCGCGCCAGCATGCCCTCGAACACTTCCTCGTCCGCCTTCTCGACGTTCAACAGAGCGTTCGGCAGATACGCCGGCCGCTCGGCCACCAGCTGCGCGATCAGCTTCTTGAGCTGCGACACGTGCACCGGCTTCTTCAGGTAATCGACCGCGCCCAGCTTGAGCGCGGTGACCGCCGTCGAAACCGATGCGTGCCCGGTCATCACGACGACGGCCGTCGCCGGCGCCTGATTGCGCAGCTCGCGCACGAGATCGAGCCCGCTCTCTCCCGGAAGCTGAACGTCGGCGACCACGATTGCATACGTACCCTCGCGAAACTTGGCGAGCGCGGCTTCAGTCGAGGCCGCAGACTCGACCTCATAGCCGGTCTCGCCGAGGAGCGAGCACAGAGCTTCGGCGTCGGCCGCGTCGTCGTCGACGACGAGGATCCGCGCCGGCACGCTCTTTTGTGCCTGCGGCTTGTCCATGTAGAGGTTCTGGGGTCGCGGTACGTGTACTGCAACGGGCGAGCGATGGCCTGCCCGCCGGATGTGTCAGCGATGTCCGCCGCCGCCGTGGAATCCGCCGCCGCCGCCGCCGTGAAAAGCCGCCGGCGCGCTCGAGTGAACCGCCGGCGCCGCGTACGACTGGGTCGCCGGCGCCGCGTAGTGAAACTCGGGCGCCGCGTGATACGTCTGCATCGGCGCCGCGTAGTGATATGCGGGCGCCGCGTGATACGACTGCATCGGCGCCGGCGCCGCGTAGTGATACTGCGCGGGCGCGTGATACACGGTCAGCGTGCCGCCGCCGCCGCGATACGGCTGCGCGTACGGCGTGCGATACATCGGCTGCGGCTGCGACGCGCGATAGACGTTGCCGCCGCCCCAATTCACCGGCTGCGGCGTGCGATAGCCGATCGTCGCCGTCCCCGGACGCGACGCGATCGGCCCCGAGCCGAGCGTGTGCGATCCGGGCACCGTGCGCGCGAACGCGCCGCCGAGCGTCTGCCGCGACGCCATCCACGGCCGCTGCGCCAGCGCCGTGCCGGCGTGCGGCGCGATGGTCGCGCGCGGCAGCGCGTGCGGCGCCACCGCGGCGAGCCGCGCCGGCGTGAGCGCGCGTCCCGTCGCCGCCGCGAACATCGTCGCCGAGGGGCCGGTGTTGATGCGCACCTGCGCGCCGCGCACGTTCATGGTCGCGTCGTTGTGCACCGCCGTCGTGCTCTTCCACACCGACGCCACCGCGCGCGACGGCAGGTAGTGCGGATGCAGCGCGCCGAGCTGCCCGGCGACGGTGAAGCGCCAAGGCGAGCGCACGCCGCGCGGCGGACCGACGACGGTACCGCGCGGCCCCATCGGCGCCCAGCCGGCATAGCCGCCGCCCCAACGCCAATTCACCCACGCCGGCCCCCACATCGTGCCCGGGATCCAGCACCAGCCATAGCCGCCCGAGTACGCCCAGCGCCCGTAGTGAAACGGCGCCCAGCCCCAGCTGTAGTTGCTCGACCACGCCCAGCCGTAGTCGCTGTCCACGAAGTTGCCGTTGGTATCGTAGGGCTGAAAGTCGTCGCCGACCTCGTTCTCCGACGGAATCCAGACGTGTCCGTAGTCGGGCACGTCTTCCCACGTGCCGTACGGCGCGAGCTGCGACTCGAACTGCTGATACGCGTACGGGTCGTAGCCGTCGTCGTACTGCTGCTCTTGTGGATCCGCTTCGGGCGACGTCGAGATGTCGTAGGTGACATCCATGCCGTCGTCTTCCTCGTCGGGCTCGCCGTATTGCGCGTACGGATCCGCTTGCTGCGGCGGCATCGCTTGCGGCGCGGCCGCGCGCGGATCATATTGCGGCGGTGCGACTGGCGGGGCGGGCGCTGGCCGCAGCGGCTGCTGCGCGAACGCGGACGTCCCGAAAAACACGAGACCGAGCGCCACCAACATCGACCGTTTCATATCGCCAACTCCCTTGACGCGGCGCGTCTTTCGATGCACCGTTCGTCGCTTTCATGATACGCGCGCGTGGCGCGACTTATTCAATAGTCATGTGAGAGTTCGCGCTTGCCCTTGGTGGCGCGGGCGCTTAGTGTTGGAACATTGGTCACGAGGCGTGACCGGATAGGCGGAAGGAGCGCGATCGGACTGTGGGTACCAAGTTGTTCGTAGGAAATCTCTCGTACGCGATCACCGAGCAAGAGCTTCGCGAGGCTTTCAGTCAAGAAGGACGAGCCGTTCAGAGCGTGCGCATTGCGCTCGACCGTGAGACGCAGCGCCCGCGTGGGTTCGCCTTCATCGAAGTTGCCACCGACGCCGACGCAGAATCGGCGATCAAGCAGTGGAACGGTACGATGCTCAACGGGCGCAACGTCTTCGTCGAGAAGGCGCAAGAGCGCAAGCCGGGCGATCCGCGTCCGGCGCCGCGTCCGCGACCGGGTGGCTTTGGTGGTCCCGGCGGGCCGGGTGGTCCGCGTGGACCGGGCGGTCCGCGCCCGGGCGGGTACGGCGGTGGTCCGGGTGGCGGCTTTCGTGGCCCGCGCTATCCGATGGCGTCGGCGCAAGTCGACAAGGAAGAAGGGCGTCGCCGCGCGGCGCGTCCGGAAAAGCGCAGCGATCAAAAGAAGCGTCCCGGCGAGGGGCGGCCGAAAGAAGAGGATCGCGAGCGCGGCAAATGGCGCTGGGACGGAAACGACGATTACTAAGTAGCGACTGTTTTTTTCCCTCCGACTTCCCCACGACAATCAAGCGCTCGCCCACCCTCTTGGGCTTTGTTTTGCACTGTAGTTGGATGTGACCACGACAACCGAAAGCGTCTCCGCGTTCGACGGATTCTCGCTCGCCGCGCCGCTGTGGCTGATCGAGACGCGGCAGGGCGGCTCACTCGCCGAGACCACGTACCTGCAAGCGGAAGCGTGGGGAAGTCAGTTTCTACTCGCCTTCACCTGTGAGGAAAAAGCGGCGCGCGCGATCGAGACGCTCGGTGTCGCCGAGCGTGCACGCCCGACACGCGTGACGGGCGACGCGCAGATGGAGGTGGTGACCGTCGTCTGCCAGATTGGCGCGCACGGCATCATCGTCGATCTCGATCCGTCGACCCGCCAGTGCGCGTGGTCGCGCCGCCTGCTCGCTGCCGCGTAGCCCCACGTCGAACGCAGAAAAACGACCGGGCGCCGCACCGACCCTCGACGGCGCGACGCCCGGCCAACCCCCGTGACGCTCCGTTACTTGGCGGGAGCCTCGGCGGCCGGCTTCTCCGACGAGCCCTCGGTCTTGGCGCTCTTCTTCGACTTCTTGCTCGGCTTCTTGGCCGGCTTGGCGGCGTCCGTCGAGCCTTCCGCCTTGGTGTCGCTCGCCTTGTCGCCCGCCGTCGCGACCGACTTGGTCGAGGCCGACTTGGTCTTGGCGAAGGCCGGGGCGGCGATCAACATGCCCGAGAGCGCCAGCGCAGTCATGATGCGATTCATGTTCGTTCCTCCGGTTTGACGAGCGCTGTTGTGTGTGTTGCGCTCCGCGAGGTCGCATTTGCAGCGGCGGTGCCAGCGATCGTTCGGCTACCGATATCCGCGATTCGCGCCGGTTTTCGATTTTATTCAATCGAGTTTTCGCTTATTCGGCGGCGCGCGTGAGGCGCTCTTGCTGTGCGGGTTGAGGCGGCGCGCCTCGCCTGCTACGCTTTTGACCCATGAAGATGAATCAGCTCCTGGTGTGCGCGATCCTCGGCCTGCCGCTCGCTGCGTGCGAGCACAAGAGCGCGCCCAACGCGCCGGCCGCAGCAGCTACGGCCGTGCCGTCGGCACCTTCGATGGTCGTCGGCGACGATCCGGCCGTGCCCAAGCTCGCCATCGGCACGTCCGCCAAATGCGCGGTGAGCGGCGAAGAGTTCAAGGTGACGGCATCGACGGCGCAAGTGACGTATAACGGCAAGCGCTACGCGTTCTGCTGCCCCGATTGCCAGCCGGCGTTCGCGAAGAATCCAGCGAAGTACGCCAAGAACTAATCGACGATCGATTCTACGGGATATCGACGTGGACGCGCTCGGCCTGCGCCGGGTGCTCCTCGAGGTGCAGCCGCCGGTGCAGGACGCCGTGCATGGCGTAGATGATCGGTGTCAGCCCGACGGCGGCGATGACCTTGACCACGTACTGCGAGACGATGGTGTGGCGCAGCTCGCCGGGCGTGAGCTTCGACGAGAACGCGATCACCGTGACCAGCACCGTGTCGATGAGCTGGGAGATCAGCGTCGAGCCCGTCGAGCGCAGCCAGATGTGGCGCGACTGCGTGAGCCGCTTGGCGAACTGGAAGATGCCGATGTCGACGAGCTGGCCGACGACGTAGGCGACCAGCGAGGCGAAGAAGATGGTGTTGGCGTTGCCGAGCACGTTGTCGAACGCGGCCTGGCCCACCGGCGAGAAGCTCGCGGCCGGGATCTTGCGCGCGCAATAGATCATGACGAACGCGGCCAGCGCCATCCAGAAGCCGACCCAGGTGACGAAGCGCGCGCCCCTGCTCCCGTAGAACTCGTTGATCACGTCGGTGAGGAGAAAGGTGATCGGGAACCAGATGACGCCGACGGAGAGCGTGGGGTGGAACGTCGTGAAGCCGAAGGGGATGGTGATGACGAACAGCTTCGAGCCGATGGTGTCGCCGATGAGCAGCGCGGTGAGAAACACCGCGCACATGTACACGTAGAGCCGCTGCCGGCTGCTGAGATCGAGCATCCCGGCAGCCTATCAGGTCCGCGTCAGTGGATGCGCGCGTCGCCGTCGTCGTGGTTGTGGGCGTGGCGCACGCGATTGGGCGCGCCGGGGCGCACGCTCTCGTCACGACCGGCGTCGCGCTCGAGATCGCGCAAGCGGCGGTAGGCCTCGGCCTCGACGTCACGCGCGACGCGCGCGACCGCGCGTAAAAAGCGCGCCAGCATGTTGCGGCCGCCGAACTGCGAGCCGCGCGAGGTGGCGCCACCGGCTTCCGGCGCTCCCGACGGCGCCGCTGCGTCCTTGCCGAAATCGATCGTCTCCATGACGGAGAAGCTAACGCTCGGCCGCCGTCGATCAAGGCTGCGGCATCGACCACACGCCGTCGTCGGGGGCGCCGGTGGTCTGGGTGAACCAGGTGCGGGCGGGCGAGGAGCGCGGATCGGCGAAGTTGACGTCGCCGACGCCGTGCACGTCGGGGATCGCGCTCGGCGACGACAACGTGGTGAGCACGCCGGCGCCGCTCGCGGGGTCGGGCGCGTTGATGAACACGAGACGCGCGCCGCCGGGGATGAAGGCGGCGTTGTGCGCGCGCGTGGAGACGAGGGTGCGCGCCGGCGCGGTCAGGGGAGCTACGTATTCGTCGCCGCGGCGGGTGACTGGGTCGAAGTTGTCGAGGTATTCGGCGCTCGAGCCGTCGTCGGCGAAAGTGACGGCGCCGCCGATCGGCGAGTCGACGGCGGCGGCGAGCTGCACCGGCTGCGCGTCCGGCGTCGCCAGATCGAGCATCCACAGGTCGGGCTCGAGGTTGTCGGCGACGAGCGCGAGCTGGAAGAAGACGTAGCGATCGGTCTTGCCGGGGACCGCTTGCGAGACG
>DASXOU010000867.1:0-3189 GCA_036494045.1 Polyangia bacterium
ACGTCGCGCTGGTCAACGGCCGAGTGCCATCCCCGCCGCGCCGGCCAAACGTCGCGGTCGAGTGCTCGATGAGCCTCACCGCGCCGAGCGCGTACATGCACGACTTCGCCACCGGCACCGACTATTGCGTCGAGACGACGATCACGACACCCGTGATCCTCTTCGAGACGCGCAAGGCGGGGGTCGGCGGCGACTCGATCACCGACCGCGCGCTGAGCGTGCGCGTCGATCCGTCGATTACAGCAGGGACCACGGTCCCGCTCACGGGCCAGCCGGCCGATCTCGTGCAGCTCCAATATGAGGAGGGCACGATCGAGAGGCGCTGCTGGTGGTTCACTGGGAGCGCCACGGTGGTGGCGCAGCGCCCCAACCTCGACGTCACGTTCGATGCCACGTGCGTGAATCCGGCGAGCGCCGCGAACGGCTTCGCCCTCAAGGGCGAGTTCACGAGCACGCTATAGCAACTTTCCGCCGAGATCGCCGATAATGAGTAGGTGGGGATCGGGGATCGCGACGACGGGCGTTCTCGGGGCGTAGAGCCGGGCCAGCAGCACGACGATGAGCACGACGTCGAGCGGGCCCAGCTCGGCCACATGCGCCTGCTCGCGACGCGCAAACGACATGTGCAGCGCAAGGCGACGCGACAAGCGGAGAGCGGCGCCAAGATTCCCGAGAGCGGTGGTGCCGCGCTCGCCAATGATCTGCGCGCGCGAATGGAGCCGCAGCTCGGGGCAGATTTGTCGCATGTCAAGGTGCACACCGGCGGTGACTCGGAAGCGGCGGCTCACAAGCTCGGCGCTCGCGCGTTCACAACCGGCGGCGACGTGCACTTCGGCGCGGGTGAGTTCGCTCCCGGCACGAAGGAAGGCGACCGACTCATCGCGCACGAGCTGACCCACGCGGTCCAGGCGCAGAAGTCCGGCGTGCAGCGCAAGGCCGCCGACGGCGAGCACGGCGACGAGGAACACGGTGACGAGGAACACGGCCATGAGGTGTCGGAGTCAGGTGAGCCCGCCGAGCAGGAAGCGGATGCCGTCGGCGACGCCGCCGCCGAGAACCTGCACGGTGGCGGCAAGAAGATCAACCGCGATGCCGCCGGCAAACAGGCGGCGCCGGCCATCGGCGCCAAGCTGTCCGATCGCAAGATTTTCCGCGCCGGCAAAGACCCGTTGAAGTCGAGCACGAAGGACGCGCTTGGCGCGGGGCCTACGACCGCCGGAATGCGCGCCGGCAATGCTCAACAGGCTGGCGTGACCCGAACCCCTCGGCACCACGTCTTGCCGCAGAACGCGAAGGACAAGGCGTGGTTCGCCGAGCGCGGCGTCAACGTCGACGACTACTGCGTCGAGCTGGGCGAGGGCGAGCACTCGGCCACCCACACGATGGGCTGGAACGAGGAGATCATGACCACGCTTAGGCTCTTGGAGCAGCAGCTCAAGCGCAAGCTGAAGAAGGCCGAGATCGAGCGCGAAGCGCGCAAAGTCATGGCGAAGTTCAAAATCGGCAACCTGCCCTTCATCCACTACGAAGGGAAGGACGAGGACGACAAGAAATGAGCAACCTCGCGGACGTCTGGTCGCCGGACTGGGAGAAGCGGCTGCGCGAGCGCATTGGCGCGCGCGGATTCGGCCGCGTCGCGGATTACTTTGCCGCGCACCCTCTCGCGTCGTACGCCGAACTCGCCAACGGCCTCGGAGACGACGTCGCGCCGATCCAGGTCACGCGCTTGCAGTTGTCCGAGGCCAAGCAAGAGCACGCGCTGCGCGAGGCAGCCAAGGACGTCCTGGTACGCGTCATCCGAGCCGAGCTGCCGGATGGTTGGGGTTGCGTCCCACCGGGCGACGATGCGGAGCCCGATTACTTGAACGCGTCGGCATTCGCAAGCTGGGGCGCGCCGATGAAATGGGCCGGCGTTCACGACGACGTGATCGCCGCAGTCGGAGAACGACTCAAGGACTCCGCGACGACGGGCTGGCTTCCACGTGGCGCCGACGATCCTTTGATCACGACGATGTTCGACGCCGCGTGGCCCGCAGCGACCTGATCTACAGGCCCTTCATCAACTCCGAGAGCGTCACGTCGTAGACCTCGGCCAGCTTCTTTAACGTCGTGAAGCGCGGGTCCAGCTCGCCGCGCTCGATCTTCTGGTAGTGGCTCAAGCTGAAGTCGAACTTCCTCACGATGTCGAGCTGGGACAGCTTCCGCTTCTTTCGCAGTTCGCGGCAGCGCTCGCCGAGATCCTTGTACAGGTAGCGCTTGCCACCGGCCATCGCAGGTCATGACCGTACGTGGCCACTGCACGTCGTCATACGTCAGGCTTGACGTAGGCACTCACCGTCGGCGATGATGGACGACGGCGTCTTGTCTCGAACTTCGTTCTAGCGCAGGCGCCAGGGAGGGCACATGGAGATCGAGTTACTGATTTGGATCGGGCTGTCCGTCGCCGTTGGCTACCTGTGGAAGGCGCGCGGCAAGAGCATGGCCTCGGGGATCGTCTGGTCGATCATCCTGAGCCCGATCATCGGCGCCATCATCGGCGCCCTGGGGAAGTCAGGCCTCCGCACCTGCCCGTTCTGCGCCGAAGGGGTCAAGCCCACCGCGTCGGTTTGCAAGCACTGCCATAAAGACCTGCCGCTGGCGGCGTGAAGGGACGACATGGGCTTTGGCGAGTTCCTCATCCTCACGCTGTTCGGCGCGATCGTAGCGGCCGTGGCGATTCCGGCCGCGAAGAAAAGGGCTGTCGAACGACTGCGCGCTTCGTACGGCGCCGCTCTCGATAGTCTCGCCGGCCACGCCGCAGACGACCGCGCTCGGGCTCGGTGCCTCCATGCTGGGCGTGCCTACTACGAGAAGGCTATGAACTTGACCGCCGCCGACGTCGAGGTACGCGTCGCTCGCGACATTGAGAGCCGCGGACAGGAAAGAAAGCGTCCGTAATGGATCGACGGCGCCGCACCCGCCGCCATCATGTGCGTGCGCCGGACGAGTCAAGGCCGCCTGACATCGAGGGGGACACGTCCATGAAGACCAAGACACCGAAGCTGCCCAAAGCTCCAAAGATGCCGCGAGTCAAGGCGACCTGGACCACGCAGAAGCCGTACACGCGCGGCACAAAGATGGTCACGCCCAAGAAGCACAGGTGGTACTAACGGTGCGCGCGAGCTGGCTGGTGGCGCTCGCGGTGCTGGT
>DASXOU010000868.1:0-4277 GCA_036494045.1 Polyangia bacterium
TCCGCTCGAGCTGCTCCTGTGGCGCGCGCTGCCGCCGGCCGGCTGGCGCTTGCCGCGCTATCGGCACGCGGCGCTGGTCGAAGCCGTCGTCGACGACAAAGCGATCGTCTTGCGCTACGGCGGCGGCGCGGCGGCGGCGCCGGCCAGCGTGCCCGACGAGAAGCTGCGCGCGGCCGAGGCGCTCTTGGGGCGCGGCGATCTTCTCGGCGCGGCGGAGGCGTTCGGCGCGCTCGCCAAGGATTCGATCGACGCCGCCGAGCGGCAGCTCGCGGTGCTGGCGGCGTTGCCCGGCCGTTGGCCCGAGGCGGAGACCATCGGCGCGCGCTTGACGGCGGCGCATCCCGATCGGCCGCAGGCGTTGTGCGTGCTGGCGGCGATCGAGGCCGAGCGCGGGCTGCACGCGACGGCGGCGGCGCGCTACGTGCGCCTGGCGGAGCTGGCCGAGGCGGCGGGCGAGCGCGACGACGCGCGGCTGGCGTCGCTGCGCGCCGGCGAGCTGTTCATGAAGGTTTCGCCCAAAGAGGCGATCCCGTGGCTCGAGCGCACGCTCGCGAGCGCGCGCGACGACGTGCAGGCGGCGACGCTCCTGTGCGACGCCTACGGCGCCGACGGGCGCTGGCAGGATCTGTTGCGGCTCGAGCGCTGGCGGCTGACGCAGACGCAGGAGCCGGCGCTGGAAGCGGAGGTGCGCGGGCGCATCGCTCGCGTGTGGCTGCAGAACCTCGGCGATCCGGTGCGCGCACGCGACGAGCTGGAACGGGCGCTGCGCGTGCGCGAGAACGACGCCAGCCTGTGGGAGCTGTACGCGCGCGCGCTCGAAGCGACCGGCGATCCGAAGAAGGCGCGCGAGGCGATCGCGCGCGCGGCCACCATCGTCGACGGGCCGGCGCGTCCGGCGCTGGAGCTGCGCGCGGCGACGCTGGCCGAGGCGCTCGGCGATCGGCAGGAGGCGCTGGTGCACGCGCGGCGCGCCATCGCGGCGGCGCCGGCGCACCTCGAAGCGCTCGAGCGCGTGGCCAAGCTGCTCGGCGCGCTCGGCCGGCTCGACGAGGCGGTGGCGGCCTATCAGGACGCGATCGATCGCGCCGAGGAGGCGCGCGACGACGGCGCGCGCGTGACGCTGCTGGTGGCGCTGGCGAAGTTGGCGCGCGATGCGCTCTCCGATCGTCACGGCGCGCGCGCCTACGTCGAGCGCGCGCTGGCGATCGAGGAGACGGCGCCGGCGCTGGAGCTGGCGGCGGAGCTGGCGCAGGAAGACGGGCGGCTCGACGATCTCGAGCGCGCGCTCGAGGCGCTGGCGCGCGGCGGCGATCGCGTGGCCCGGCTCAAGCACGCCGAGGTGCTGGCCGAGCTCGATCGGTGGGACGAGGCGGCGGCCGCGGCCGAAGAGGTGGCGACGGCGTTTCCCGCGCGCGCCTATTCGCTGCTCGCGCGCGCCTACGCGCATCTCGGGCGGCAGGGCGAATTGCGCGCGGCGCTCGAGCATCTGGCGGCGACGGGCGGCGAGCCGACGGCGCGGATTCGGCTCGCCGAGCTGCGCACCGCCGACGGCGATCTCGAGGGCGCCAGCGTGCTCCTCGATCGCACGCTCGCCGACGGGCAGCTCGACCCCGACGACGAGCGGCGCGCGGTCGAGCTCTTGTGCGATGTGCTCATGCGGCTCGGCGACGACGAGGCGCTGCAAGCGGCGCTCGGCCGACTGGCGGCGCTGCGCGACGACGACGCGGGACGGGCGCGCGCGCTGGCGGCGCAAGGCGCGGCGCGCGGGCGGCTCGGTCGCCTCGGCGATGCGCTCGAGAGCTATCGCGCGGCGCTGGCGGCGGCACCGACGGACGACGACGCGCAGGCGCGCAACGGGCTCGGCGAAGCGGCGTTCGCGCTCAAGCGTTGGGACGAAGCGCGCGCCGCGCTCGAGCCGCTGTTCGTGCGCGGGGCCTCGTCGCGCATCGAGCGCGCGCTGCGCCTCGGCGAGATCGCCGAGCGGCAGGGCAAGCCCGAGGATGCGCTGCCGTTCTACGAGGCGGCGCTGGCGGCGGGCGCGCACGCGGCCGATGCGGTGCGCGCGTACAACGCCATCGTCGGGCTGCATCACGGGCGCGGCGATTTCGGCGCCGAGGCCGAGGCGCAGCTGCACGCCGCCGACGACACGCGCACGCAGGAAGCGGACACCGTGCGCGCCGGACGGCTGGTCGCGGCGGCGGAGCTCTTGCGCAAGCGCAGCGGCAAGCGCGACGAGGCAGCAGCGATCTACGAGCGGGCGCTGGCGCTCGATCCGCTGCAGATCGTCGCGCTCGACGCGCTCGAGGCGATGGCGACGGAGCTGGGCGACATCGGGCGCGTGGCGCAGGTGCTCGGACGCAAGGTTGCGGCGACGGCGAAGCGGCCGGCCGAGCAGCGCGCGATCCTCGGGCGCCTGGCGGCGCTGCAGGCGCACCTCGGCCGCCCCGAAGCGGCGCGCGCCGCCTACGCGCGCGCGCTCGAGCTCGACGGCAGCTTTCGTCCGGCGCTGGCGTGGATGGCGGACGACGCGCGCGGGCGCGGCGCCGCCGACGAGGAGCGCGAGTCGCTCGAGCGGCTGACGATGCTGCCGATCGATCCGGTCGAGCCGGAGGCGTCGGCGCCGGCGCTGGCGCGGCTCGGCGATCTGTACGTCGATGCCAAGCGCTTCGAGGATGCCGAGCGCGCGGCGCGGCGGGCGCTGGCGCTGATGCCGCGTCATCCGACGGCGCTGGCGGTGCTCGATCGCGTGCTGTCGGAGCGGCCGCCGTCGGCAGCGCAGGCGGAGCTCTTGGCCACCCGCGCCGAGGTCGAGACCGACTTCGACGTGATCGTCGATCTGTTGTTCCGCCGCGCAGCGCTTTACGAGGGGCTGGGCGAGCTGCGCTCGGCGATGCAGGCCTACGAGCAGCTGATCGCGCTGCGCCCATCGTCGGCGGCGGCGTGGAATCGGCTGGCGGCGCTCCTCCGCGGCGCGAGCGAGTGGCCGCAGCTGGCGCAGCTGCTCACGCGGTTGGCCGAGCGGCACGCGGCCGACGGGCGGCGCGGCGAGGCCGAGGCGCTCTACGTCGAGATCGCGCACCTGGCGCACGATCGGCTCGGCGACGCGGAGCGCGCGCGCGCGGTGTTGCACAAGGCGCTCGAGGTCGAGCCGCGCAGCAAGGTGGCGCTGACGAGCCTGTTGGCTTTGGCGCGCGGGCGCGGCGACGCGACCGAGGAAGACACGCTGCTCGGAAAGCTGAGCGAGCTCGCCGAAGATGGCGCGGCGCGCGCGCTCGCCGTCGCCGAGCGAGCACGCGCGCGGCACGGGCGCGGCGATCTCGACGGCGCGCTGGCGCTCCTGCGCGAGCTGGTGCCGGCGACCTCGCCCGACGCGGCGCTCAAGCTGCGCGTGGAGATCGAAGAGGCGCGCGATTCGCTCGGCGACGCGGCGGCGGCGCTCGAGGAGCTGCGCGCGCGCGCGGCGGCGGCGCACGACGAATCGAGCGAGCGTTGGGCGCTGCGGCGCCTGTTGCGCGTGGCGTCGGCGCAAGGCGCGCTGCGCTCGGGCGCGACCGAGGAGCTGGCGCGCCGGGCGCTCGAGCTCGAGCCCGACGATCGCGAGGCGGCGACCATCGCCTACGAGCTCGAGCGCGCGCGCGGCAACGCGACCGCGCAGCTGGCGGCGATCGAGCGCCTCCTGCGCATCGCGCGGCGCACCTTCGAAGGGCCGGCGCGTGAAGCGGCGCTCGGCATCGAGAGCGCCGAGGTGCTGGCGCGCGCCGGCGACGGTGACGCGGCGCTGGCGCGGCTGCGCGAGGTGCTCGAGGTCGCGCCCGACGCTGGCGCGGCGCATCGCGCGTACGGCGCGCTCTTATTGTCGCGCAAGCAAGCAGCGGCGGCGGCCAAGGCGCTGGCACGCGCGGCCGAGCTCGAGGCGCTCGACGGCGCCGGCTGGGTCATGCTCGGCGAAGCCTACGAAGCGAGCGGCGAGGGTGAGCGCGCAGCGGCCGCCTATCAGCGCGCGGGCGCAGCCGCGCCACCGCGGAAGCGCGCCGAAGCGGCGTTCCGCGCCGGCAAGACCAACGAAGCGCGCGCCGCCGCCATCGAAGGCCTGGCCAAGACGCCGCGCGATCGCGATCTGTTGCGCATGGCGACCCATGGGCTCTCGCCCGCGGCCACGCTCGCGGTCGCCGACGAGCTGCAGCCGTGGCTCGGCGCCGTCGACGCCGCCTGGCTCTACGCCACGATCGCCGCCGAGCTCGGCGACGGCAGCGACGAGGAGCGCATCGCCTACGAGC
>DASXOU010000869.1:0-8838 GCA_036494045.1 Polyangia bacterium
GGCCATCGCGCGCAATCGCCGATCGGACCCGCTGCCGGCCCACACGCGCAGCTCGCGCAGAACATCGCGCTGGCATGGGCAGCGGGGTCGCGCATCATCGAGCTCAAGACGGTGCAGGTGCTCGACCAGCTGAAGATTCCGCGGCCGTGCATCGACGCCGCGACCATCGGCTACAACGTCGAGTGGTCGCAGGAGCTGCGCCTCGCCGAGTCACTGCGCGAGTACGTCGCGGGCTGGATGTTGGTGCGCATTCTGCGCGAGCTCGATCCGCTCGGCCTCGGCGCCGCGGCGGCCGCGTCGGAGCCGGTGTTCGAGCTATCCGTCGGGTACGATCTGAAGGGCCTGCAAAGTGTGCAGATGCACAATTATTTGATGCAGGCGCAAAATGTCGCCGCGATCATCGACGAGCTGCGGGCGCTGATTCCGTCGCAGCACAGGCGGCTGCGCGAGCTCGACTACCGAACCGACCTCGTCAAATGCGTGACGCTGTCGACGTTCCACGGCTGTCCGCCCGACGAGATCGAGGCGATCGTTCGCTATCTCATCGATGAGATCGGAGTCGACGTCATCGTCAAGCTCAACCCGACGCTGCTCGGCTACGACGAGGTCTTGTACCTCCTGCACGATCGCATGGGCTACCACGACCTATCGCCGAACAAGGGCGCGTTCGACGGCGATCTGAAGTGGCAGGAGGCGATCGCGCTCGGCTGGCGGTTGCACGAGGCGGCGGCGCGGCGCGGGCGCAGCTTCGGCGTGAAGATGACCAACACGCTCGTCGTCGGGAACCACAAGAAGTGGCTGCCGGGCGACGAGATGTATCTGTCGGGGCCGCCACTGCACGTCTTGGCCATGCATTGCGTCGAGCGCTGGCGCGCGGCGTTCGGCGGCGCGGTGCCGCTTTCGTTTTCCGGAGGGATCGATCAGCACAACGTCGTCGACGCGGTGGCGTGCGACTTCGTGCCGGTCACGACCTGCACCGACCTGCTGCGGCCGGGCGGTTACGGGCGGCTCGGCAAGTATCTCGAGAATCTGGAAGAGGCGATGGCGGCGTGCGGCGCGCGCGATCGCGACGAGCTCGTGTGCAAGCGGTTCGGCAAGGAGGACGAGGCGGCGCGGCTCGTCGACGGTGAAATCGAGGAGCAGGGCGGCGCGGTCGATGCGCGCGAGCGGCGCGCGCGCATCGTGCGCATGGCGGGCGTGCTCAACAGCCACGAGGTCGCGGCGCGCGTGACCGGCGATCCGCGTTACGCGGCGGGCAAGAACGGCAAGCCGCCGCGCAAGGTCGGCTCGTCGCTGGTGCTGCTCGACTGCTTGTCGTGCGACAAGTGCGTGCCGGTCTGCCCGAACGACGCGAACTTCGCGATCGACACGCCGCCGGAGGAGCTGACGTACGAGGACGTCGTCGTCGCGGCCGGTGGCGGCGTGACGCGCGCGGCGGGCGGGCTGTGGACGGTGAAGAAGCCCGCGCAGTGGGCGAACTTCGCCGACGCGTGCAACGAGTGCGGCAACTGCGACGTGTTTTGTCCCGAGGACGGCGGGCCGTACGTGATGAAGGCGCGCTACTTCGGATCGCGCGCGAGCTTCGATGCGTCGCCGGCCCTCGACGGACTGTGGATCGAGCGCGGCGACGGCGGAGCGCTGCGCGTGGATGCGCGCGTGGGCGGACGCGCCTGCGTGATGACGATGAGCGGCGACGAGGCGATCGTCGACGACGGCGTCGTGCGCGCGCGCTACGACGCTCGACGCGACGCGCTCGTCGAGGCCGCGCTCGTCGACGGCGCGCGCGGTCCGCACCGGCTCTCCGGCACCGTCTATTTGACGCTGCGAACGCTCGTTCGCGGCGTGCTCGATCCGTCACATGTGAACGCTGTTTCGATTCGGCTCGGCGCCGCCCTATAACCGCGCCCACAGCCGCGCGGCGACTTCGCGCGCGCGGGCGTAGATGCGCTCTTCGTCGACATTGATGCAGACGCCGTCGCGCACCACCACGTGGCCGTCGACCACGACGTCGCGCACGCGCGCCGCGCCCAGGCCGAACAAGAAGTGGCCGCCGAAGTTGCCGTCGTCGATGGGCGTGGGCGAAGCGTAATCGAGCGTGACGCTGTCGCCGAGCTCCTCGAGGCCGAACAGGCCGGCCGCGAAGTCGCGGTTGCGCGCGAGCACCGCGCCCGGGTCGAGTGGATCGCCGTGGTCGCGCGCGGCGAAGAAGGCGAACTGCGCCTCGGCGCGCATGTCGGCGCCGATGCCGTCGGTGCCGAGCAGCAAGCGATCGCCGAAGCGGCTGGGATGCGCGTAACCGACGGCGTTGTTGGCGTTGCTGCGCGGGTTGTGCACGACCGACGCGCCGGCGTCGCGGATGCGCGCCACGTCGGTGTCGTCGACGTGCACGCAGTGGGCGAGCAGCGTGCGCTCGTCGAGGAGGCCGCGCGCCTGCAGCCACGCCACCGTCGAGCGGCCGTCTTTGCGCGCGTCGACGACGTCCTCGGCGACGTGGATGTGCACGCCGGCGCGATGACGCCGCGCCACGTCGGCGATCGCCTCGGCGGTCTCGTCCGACAGCGTGAACGCGGCGTGGGCGCCGACGAGCGCGCGCACCAACCGCGGCGGCTCGAGGCGCACGCGCGCGAGGAAACGCTCGTTCTCGCGAATGCCGGCGCGCGCTTCGGCGGCGCCGTTGCGGTCGCTCACCTCGTAGCAGACGACCGCGCGCAGCCCCACTTCGGCGACGGCGGCGGCGACGAGGTCGAGCGAGCCGTCGACGGCGGCGCCGCCACGTCCGGGCGAGGCGTGGTGGTCGACGAGCGTGGTGCAGCCGGCCTTGGCGGCTTCGATGGCGCCGACCAGCGCCGAGACCTCCACGGCCTCGGCGTCGAGCGCGCGGTCGAGCCGCCACCAGACGCGCTCGAGGATCTCGACGAAGTTGCGCGGCGTCTCGCGCGGCGCCGGCATGCCGCGCGCCAGCGACGAGTAGAGATGCGTGTGCGCGCAGACGAACCCGGGGAGGGTCAGCTCATTGTGCGTTCGCATCAATCTTAATGTGCAGCCGCATCATGCGCGACGATGGCGCGCACGTCGTCGAGCGAGACCTTGATTCGCCGCGCCTCGGGACAGGCGCGCTGCGCCGAGCGCACGTCCTTGAGCCCGTTGCCGGAGACGATGTGCAGCACTGTTTCGGTGGGTTTGACGATCTCGTCGGCGATCGCGCGCAGCAGGCCGGCGACGCCGGTGACGCCCGCAGGCTCGCCGAAGACGCCGGTGTGCTGTGCCAGCTCGTACATCGCCGAGAGGATCTCGCCGTCCTCGACGGCGACCATGGCGCCGTGCGACTCGCGAATCGCGCGCAGGGCCTTGGTCTGGTTGCGCGGCTGACCGACGGCGATCGAATCGGCGAGCGTGTTGGCCTTGACCGGGCGCAGCGTCTCGTCGCCGGCCTGGAACGTGTCGAAGATCGGCTGCGCGCCGGCGGCCTGCACCGCGAGCAGGCGCGGCAGCTTGTCGATGATGCCGAAGCGCTTCATCTCGACGAAGCCCTTCCAGATGCCGGCGATCGTGCAGCCGTCGCCGACGGCGACCGAGACCCAGTCGGGGATGCGGCCGGCGAGCTGCTCGGCGGCTTCGAGCCCGGAGGTCTTCTTGCCTTCGATGAGATACGGATTGATCGCGCAGTTGCGGTTGTACCAGCCGAACGTCTCCGCCGCCTCCTGACAAAGGTAGTAGGCCTCGTCGTAGCTGCCCTCGACGAGGAGCACGTTCGATTTGAAGATGCGCAGCTGCGCGACCTTGCCCTCGGGCGCGTGCGCGGGCACGAAGATGTACGCGCGCAGGCCGAGGTTGGCCGAGAAGCCCGCCAGCGACGACGCCGCGTTTCCCGTCGACGCGCAGCAGATGGTGTCGAAGCCGAGCTCGATCGCCTTGGCGGCGCCGACGGCGCTCGCGCGATCCTTGAAGCTTCCCGTGGGCAGGCGGCCGTCGTCTTTGATGAGGAAGTTCTTGATGCCCCAGCGCGCCGCCAGCTCGGGAAACTCCATCACCGGCGTCCAGCCGATCTGCAGCGACGGCAAACGCGCGTCGTCCTCGAGCGGCAGGATGGGCAGGTAGCGCCAGATGTTGCGCTCCGCGCGCGCGAGATGGTCTTTGTGGAAAACGCGCGCCTGGCGCTCGTAGTCGTATTCGACGTCGAGGATCCCCCAGCCGCCGTCGGGGCGCGTGCCGCACGCGGGGCAGGTGTAGCGCGCTTCGTCCTCGGTAAAGGCCTTGCCGCATTCGACGCAGCGGAGTGCCGCAATCTTCTCCATTGGTGTACTCTATCGGAGGAGGAGCGCATGCGCACGACCGTCGTGGCGCTGGTGGTGCCGCTGTTCTGGGCCGCCGCCTGCGGGCCGAAGAGCCAGATCGATCCGCAGTCGAGCGTGACGTTGTCGGGGACGATCCAGACCGAGAGCGGCAACGCCGCGCCGGCCACCGACGTGAAGCTGATTCGCCATCCCGACGTTCTGCAGGCGATCGGCGAGGTCTTCGTCGCCGTCGGAACCATCGGCCTGGCCTGCATCGCGGGGCGGCTCGACATCTGCAGCTCGTTCGAGGACTCGACGTCGGGCGGCAACGGCGGCTACTCGTTCGCGATGCGCGGCGCCGACACGCAGGGCTCGGTCGGCGAGGCGCTCACGTTTACAGCGTTCGCCGGCTGCGCCACCGGAAATTGTGCAGTTGCATCAGATTTCTACATCCAGAAGAACGCGCTGACGATTCCGCCGATGCGCTTCTGGACCGAGCTCGGCTCGCTGGCCAACGACGCCAACAACGACGTCGCGTTGAGCTGGCCTGCCGTCGAGTCGTCGGTGGGCGGCGACGCGGCCGGCGACTATCGCATCAACCTCGTCACCGCCGACGGCGAGGTGTGGTGGACCCAAGACGCCAAGACTGCGACGTCGGCGACCATCGATCGCCACGTCACGCAGAATCAAGAACCGCAGTGGAACGTGGTGGCGCAGCGCAAGACGGCGAGCCTGGGCACCAACTTCACGGTCAATTGGTACTCGATGCAGCAGGACTACCCGAACCAGAATCAGACGCCGATCTCGAGCGGCGGCGATTGCTACACGCAGGGTGCGGACGGGATGCCGGCGCTGCTGGCGCGGCCGTGTCCGCTCACCGACGGCAACATGGCGACCAAGTTCGTGCCGATCGCCTCGAACTGCACGAGCGGGCAGACCTGTCCGCCAATCAACAACTGGATGATCGTCGACGTCGGCATCTCGCACCCGCTCGGGCTGCTCGTGCTCTACGACGTCTCGGTGTCGAGCTCGGCGGCGACGGTCCTCATCGAGACCTCGGACGACATGATGAATTGGACGATGCGAGCGGTGGCGCCGGCGACGGGATATCAGACGGTGACGCTGAACGCGACCGCGGAGTTCGTGCGGCTGCGGCTGTCCGATCCGAACGCGCAATGGAGCGCGTCGGGCAACGGCGAGGTCGCGATCTTCTCGTCGTTCTGATCGATCGCCGCTTCAGGCGGCGAGGGCGGCGGCGCGCGCGTCGGCGGGGATGGCGAGCGCTTCGTCGTAGGCGGGCGTCACGATGGTGGCGGCCGGCGCGTGCAGGCGGGTCTCGGCGACGAAGCCGTCGAGATCGATCCCGGGCAGAAGGTGCAGGCCGCCGTCGAGCGGCGCGAAGAAGGCGTCGTGATGCGTCGGCACCACGAGTCGTGGTGCGAGCGCACAATAAAGTCGCTGCAGGTAGTCGCGCGTCGCCTTGCGGCCGGCGAGGCCGACGAGCAGCACGTCCGCCTGCGCGCCGTCGAGCTCGGCGTCGATCAGATCGGCCGAGCCGTTGTGGTAGATGCGTACGCCGCCGACGTCGATGAGGATGCCGAAGGCGCCGCCCATGCGGTAGTGCCACATGCGCGCGGGCAGAGACGGCGGCGCGGCCACCTCGCCGACGAAGGGCACGCGGCCGAGGAAGATGCGGCCGTGCAGGCTGGGGATGAAGCGGATGGTCGCGTCACCGACGGTGAAGGTGCGTCCGCCCGGCGGCACCGGCACGAGCTGCGCATCGTCGACGCCGCCGGCGCGCGCGAAGGCGCAGGTGGTCGCGCTGCCGGCGAGGCGCGCGCCGCTCGAGCGCGCGATGAACGGCGCATCGAGCAGGTGGTCGAAGTGGCTGTGGCCGCACAAGACGGCGTCGACGCGCGTGGGCAGACGCGCGCGGATGGCGGCTTCGTCGGGCGCGATGCGGCCGGCGAGCTGCGCCAGCGACGGGCGCGTGAGGAAGGGATCGACGAGCAGCGTCGTCGTCGGCGTCTCGATCACGTGGCCGGCGGTGCCGAGCCAACGGATGCGCACGCCGGCGCCGCTCGTCGACGAGGTCGTCGGGCGCAGCTCCGCGCGCGGCTGCCAGCGCGGGAAGATCCGGCGATAGAGCCAACCGGGTGCGCCGCGAACCGTCGCCGGCAACGTCGCCGCGCGCACGTCGTTATAGACGCACGCCGACGACGCCGAGGAAGTCGACGTCGACGGCGGTGAAGTGGCGATCGTTGTTTCCGTTGCCGAAGTCGTGAAACGCGATCGGAAAGCCGGTGGTGAAGCCGACCACGAGGTGGCGCACCACGTTGAACTGCACGCCGGCGCCGGGCTCGAGCGTGAAGCCAGTGGAGCTGAAGTCGGTCGATCCGCCGAAGCCGCCGATGGCCGCGCTGGTAGTACCGCCGATGTGGTCGACGCCGATCATGGTGCGCGCGTAGACCGAGCCGATGCCGAAGTTGAGGATGAAGCGCGCGCCGAACAGGCCGCGCTCGCGATAGATCGCCGTCGACACGTTGAGCGTGCCGCTCGAGCTGGGAAAGTCGCTTTTGTCGGGCTCGAGCGGAATGAAGTCGAACTCGGCTTCGGGCGCGATGCCGAAGCGATCGGTGATGTGGAGGACGGCGCCCATGCGCAAGCCGAGCTTGAACGAAGCGTCGGCGAAGTTCTTGTAGTCAGCGTCGGCGATGGGGATGGTCACGCCGGTGACGAAGTCGAGCATGAAGCCGACCTTCATGCGCTCCGCGGCATTCGTGGTGCGCGCGCACAATAAGACCAGCGCGCAGGCCAGCAGGAATCTATGCAGTCGCATCATTTTTTCCCTGAAATGAATCGCGCTGCCGGCGAGTCCTTCATGGGCAACGCGGTGCGCCGGATTCCGTCGTAGCGATAGAGCGCGTTGGCCACCGCCGGCGCCGTGGGCAGAAGGCCGATCTCGCCCACGCCCTTGGCTCCGAACGGACCCTCGGGCTCGGCTTCCTCGACGAACAGGATGTCGATGCGCGGCATCCATTGCGCGCGCAACACGCCGATCCCGCGCAGCGTGGGATTCTTGATGACGCCGTCGTTGACGACGAGCTCCTCCGAGAGCGCGAAGCCGAGGCCCATGTGGATCGAGCCTTCGAGCTGACCTTCGAGGAGCTTTGGGTTGATGACGCGGCCGACGTCGTGCGCGGCCACCAGCCGTTCGAGCTTGCCGGCGCGATCCAGGATGGCGAGCTGGGTCGCGTAGCCGAACGACAGATGCGTGATCGGATTTTCGACCGGCGCGCCCAGCTTCGAGGTCTTGTCGTAGATGAACTCGCCTAAAAATGTGCGGCCGCACAATTCGGCGAGCGTGCGTCCGGCGTCGAGCTCCGCCTTGAGCTTTTGCGCGGCGTCGACGACGGCGCGGCCGCCGCATACCGTGGCGCGCGAGGCGGTGGTCATGCCCGACTGCACGCCGTCGCGCGTGTCGACGGTGGCGCGGAAGCGGCGCGGATCGATGCCGGTGGTCTCGCTCGCCATCTGGATGAGCACCGTGTAGAGCCCCTGGCCCATCTCGGTGTAGCCGTTGGCGAGCGTGATCGTGCCGTCCTTGCCGACGGTGAGCGAGGCGCGCCCGATGTCGGGCATGCCGTTGCCGATGCCGACGTTCTTGATGCCGCAGGCGAGCCCGACGGCTTTGCCCTCGGCGCGCGCGGCGTCGTAGAACGGCTTGACGCGGTCGAGCGTGGCGCGGAGGCCGACCGCGCGCAGCGTCTGGCCCGAGCAGAAGCGGCTGCCTTCGACGAGCGCGTTGCGAGAGCGCATCTCCCAGGCGTCGATGCCGAGCTTCTCGGCGAGCATGTCGACGCAGCTCTCGACGGCGAAGCCCGATTGATTGGCGCCGAAGCCGCGCATCGCGCCGCACGGCGGATTGTTCGTATAGACGGCCACGCCTTCGATGTCGACGTGGGGCACGTCGTACGCGCCGGTGGCGTGGCCGCAGGCGCGCTCGATCACCTTGCTGCCGACTGACGCGTAAGCGCCTTTGTCGCCGACGAGGCGCACCTTGACCGCGGTCAGCTTGCCGTCGGCGTCGCAGCCGACGGTGTAGGTCATCGCGATCGGATGGCGCTTCGGGTGCAGGCGGATCGATTCGACGCGATCGATGGTGAGCTTGACCGGCCGGCCGCTGACCGTCGCCAAGAGCGCGGTCTGCGCCTGGATCGACAGATCCTCCTTGCCGCCGAAGGCGCCGCCGCAGCTCACCAGCGTCACCGACACTTCATCGGCCTTGAGCGCGAGCGCGCTGGCGAGCTGGCGATGATCGTCGTAGACGCCCTGGCCTTGCGAGTAGACGCGCAGTTGTTGTGCAGTTGCACCATTTACGTCAATGCGGCCGCGCGGAACGGCGAGGCACGACTCGGGCTCGAGGAACGCGTGCTCGATGAACTGCGTCTTCCAGGTGCCGGTCACCACGTGCGCGCTTGCCGCCAGCGCAGCGGCCACGTCGCCGCGCGCCACCTTCGACGTGGACAAGAGATTGTCCGCGTGTCCGTTCTCCGGATGCAAC
>DASXOU010000870.1:0-1701 GCA_036494045.1 Polyangia bacterium
ATGCGGCAGCGCGCGATTGCGGGCGCCGTGACCGATGGGCGCGCCGGCGACGACGGGGATGCCGCGCGCGGCCAGCCGCTCGGCGAGGACGGCTTCGGCATCGGGCGCGCTGCCGTCCTTCTCGGCGCAGCCGACGAAGTCGCCGAGGACGACGCCGGCGAGCCCGTCGAGCGCGCGGGCGAGCCCGAGCTGCGTGAGCTGACGATCGATGCGGTACGGGCGCTCGCCGATCTCCTCGAGCAGCAAGATGGCGCCGGCGAGCGGCAGCGCCCACGGCGTGCCGACGAGGCGCGAAATGACCTCGAGGTTGCCGCCGACGAGCGGCCCTTCGGCGCGCCCATTGCCACGATGGATCGTCCTGAGCCCCGCGATCGGTGGCGGCGGCGCCGGCGACTCGCAGGCCGCGAACAGCGCCGCAGCGTCGTCCGCGGGCAGGCGGCCGAGCTGCGTGATCACGGGCGCGTGCAGCGACGCGACGCCGGCGTGATAAGCCCACGCGTGCAGCGCCATCACGTCGGAGAAGCCGACCACGAGCTTGGGCGCGCGCGCGAACGCGACGCCGTCGAGCCGGTCGAGGATGCGCATGAGGCCATAGCCGCCGCGCGCGCACACGATCGCGTCGATCGTCGGATCGGCGAGCGCGCGACAAAGCTCGCCGGCGCGCGCGTCGTCGTCGCCGGCGAGGAAGCCCTGGCGCGCGAAGATGCGCTCGTCGTGGACAAGCGTGTAGCGCGCTCCTAAGATCGCGGCACCCGCGGCAAACGCGTCGCGCGGCACCGGCCCGGCCGGCGCCACGACGGCGACGCGCGCACCGGCGCGCAGCCGCGGCGGCCGAATCACATGCATCTCGGAACCCAGCTCATCGATCTCGTCGCCCGCAACCACAATACGCTGGGGCTGGCGATCTTGTGCGCGTCAGCGTGCATCGAATATCTCTTCCCGCCCTTTCCCGGCGACACCATCACCGTGTTCGGCGCCTTTCTGGTGGCGCGGCGCGGCTGGAGCGGCCCGGCCGTGTTCGGCGCCGTCACCGTCGGCAGCGCCGTCGGCTGCATGCTCGACTACGCGTTCGGCCGCTGGCTCGGCGCGCGCGAGGCGCGTTGGACCAGCGGCCGCCTCGGGCGCTATCGCCCGCAGATCGACGCGCTGGTGGCCCGTTTCGAGCGCCACGGCGGGCTCTACATCGCGATCAACCGCTTCATCCCGTCGCTGCGCGGCCTCTTCTTCGTCGCCGCCGGGATGGCGCGCCTGCGCTGGTGGGTCGTGCTCGCGTACGGCACCTTGTCGGCGCTGTTGCGGAACGCGCTCCTGCTCCTCGTCGGCGTCACCGTCGGACAATCGTGGGATCGGCTCGTCTCCCTCTTCGAGACCTACGGCCTGGCGTTCTGGTGCCTGGTCGCGCTGGCGGCGCTGGCGTTGGTCGTGCGCCGCTTCGCCCGCCGTCGCGGCGCATAGGGCTGCGGCCGCATCTCCGGGGCATCTCGCGGCGTACGTCCTCGCTTCCTCGGTCACGGGCCGGAGCCCGTTCCCTCGGTCGCTCCGGGCGTGCGCGGCGATCTGCCTCCGGAGCTGCGGCCTCGCCTGCGCTCGCTGCGCACCGGAGCGCAAAGCAGATGCGGAAAAAGCGCTCAAGGCTGGCGTCGTTGAGGACGGAACCTAGCGCTTCTTCTTCCGCTTCTCTTTCTTGTCGCCGCCGTCCTG
>DASXOU010000871.1:0-2206 GCA_036494045.1 Polyangia bacterium
GCGTGCCCGGCTCGAAGCTGCGGATGCCGCGCTCGCCGCCGGCGCCGACGGCCTGATCGTCGAGTGCCACGCCGAGCCCGGCCGCGCCCGCAGCGACGGCCCGCAGGCGCTCACGCCCGACGACGTCGCTGCGCTCGCCCGCGCCGTCGCGCGCCTCGCGCCTGCGCTCGGCCGCCGCGCGCCAAAGCCGCTATCATGCACGAACGCATGCCTACCGCAGACGACGACATCCGCGCCGCGGAGCTCCGCATCGCCGAGGTGATCGGCGGGCTCATGGAGTTCTGGGGCTTCAAGGCGGTCATGGGCCGCTTGTGGACGATCCTCTATCTTTCGCCCGAGCCCTTGCCCGCGGCCGAGCTCGGCGATCGCTTGCAAGCGTCGGCCGGCGCCGTCTCGATGGCGCTCGCCGATCTGCAGAAGTGGGGCGTCGTGAAAAAAGCGTGGCGCCCCGGCGAGCGTCGCGACTTCTACGAGCCCGAGACCAGCATCTGGAAGATGGTCACGCGCGTCTTCCGCGAGCGCGAGCTCGGCTACGTGCGCGCGTCGATCGAGTCCTTCGAGACGGCGCGCAAGTCGCTCGCGAAATTGCGCGCCGCCGGCGACGCCGAGCTCAAGCGGCGCATCAAGTTCATCGACGGCCGCATCGCCTCGCTCCTGACGCTCTCGCGCATCGGCGAGGGCCTATTAATGATGCTGTCGAGCGGCCAGCCGGTCGATCCGCAGCCGATGAAGACGCTCTTCCACCCGGAGGACGAGTCATGAAGCTCTCGCTCGCCTACTCGACCGATCTCGACGACGCCTTCATGTTCTGGCCGCTGGCGACGCGCCGTCTCGATCCGCGCGCCTGGGGCTTCGACGGCGCCGAGCACGTCCGCAGCGACACCGCGACGCTGAACGCCTGGGCGCAGGGCGGCGTCCACGACGTCGTCGCCGTCTCGATCGCCGCCGTGCCGTCGCTGGCGCGCGATTGGCTGCTCTTGCCGCACGGCGGCTCGGTCGGCCGCAACTACGGACCGGTGATCGTCGCGCCACGCCCGCTCACCGTCGACGACTTGCGCGATCTCCGCGTCGGCGTCCCCGGCGCCACCACCACATGCGCGCGCCTGGTCGCGCTCGCCGCGCCCGACGCCGTGCAGATCGAAGTGCCCTCGGCGCCGCTCGAACGCGCGTTCGCCGCGCTCGCCGACGGCGCCGTCGACGCGTGCGCGCTCATCCACGAAGGCCGCCTCACCTACGCCGCGCGCGGCTTGCATCTCGTGTGCGACCTCGGCCAATTCTGGCAGCGCACGCGCAACCTACCGATCCCGCTCGGCGGCAACGTCATCAAGCGCGCCCTCGGCGACGACACCATCGCCCGCGCCTCGTCGATGCTGCGCGCCTCGATCGCCTACTCGCTCGACCACCGCGACGAAGCGCTCGACGAGCTCGCCGGCGATCGCGGCCTGTCGCGCGCGCAAGCCGACGAGTACCTCGCGCTCTACGCCAACGCCGACACGCTCGACTACGGCGACGACGGCCGCCGCGCCATCGCCGCGCTCGTCGGCGACGTCGCCTTCGCGCCGTAAGCCGCGCCCTAAAGCAGCTTGCCGATCGCGTCCGCCGCCGCCGCTTCGGCGCGCGCGCGGTTCGCCTTCCACTCCGCGTGCGCGTTGGCCCCGACGACGTTGGCGACTGCCAGCACCGCCGTCGCCGCCACGCGCCCCGCTGCCGTCGCCAAGACCGCGAAGCTCTCGAGATGCTCGACCGCTGCCAGCGCCCCGAGCCGCTGCGCTTCCTTGTCCGACGACGTGATGCCGACGCCGCTCGCCGCGGTCACGAGAGGCGCGCCGATGACGCGCGCGCACTCTTGCGCCCACGCCGCATCCGCCGCCGCGATCGCCGTCATGATCGCCGGCAAGTACTCGCCCGGCCGCACGATCAAGAGCGCGCGCTCCACGATCACGATCGATCCGATCGCGTTCGCCGCGCCCGGAAACACGCCGCACGTCCCCACGAGCACGATGCGCTCGGGCCGCGCTTCGGCGATCGCGCGCTCCGTTCCCGCCGCGGCCGCAATCAGCCCCACACCGACGGCACGCCCGTCGAGCATGCCGAGCTCGGGCGCATATGCAGCTACCAAAAGCGGGCGCACTTTTTTCATGATAGTGTGGCTGCGTCTTCGATGCCGAAGCTCATTTATCACGACTCGGACGGCATGGATAAGGTC
>DASXOU010000872.1:0-5001 GCA_036494045.1 Polyangia bacterium
CACATCAAGGAGCGCCACGGCGAGACCTATCGCCTCATGCTGGAGGCTCGCGCGCTCAAGCTCGGCGTCGATGGCAACATGATCTTCCACAATCGCTTCGTGAGCCCGAGCGAGCTCACCGAGTTTCTCGCCGCCGCCGACATCTACATCACGCCCTACCTCAAGCCGGAGCAGATCACCTCGGGCACGCTCGCCTACGCCGTCGGCTCCGGCAAGGCGGTGATCTCTACGCCGTACTGGTACGCCAGCGAGCTTCTCGCCGACGGCCGCGGCCTCCTCGTGCCCTGGCGCGATCCGCCGGCAATCGCGCGCGCCGTCGACGGTCTGCTCGCCGACGAGCCGGCGCGCCTCGCCATGTGCCAGCGCGCCGCCGCCTACGGCGAGAACATGCGCTGGCCGGCGGTCGCGCACGCGTACGTCGACAGCTTCGAGCGCGCCCATCGCGAGCACGAAGAGCGACGGCGCAACGTCTTCCAGGCCAAGACCCTGGCGCGCTCGCCGCTCGAGCTGCCCGCGCTCGATCTGCGGCACTTGCGCATGCTCACCGACGACACGGGTCTCTTGCAGCACGCGACCTTCACCGTCCCGCGCTATGACGACGGTTACTGCCTCGATGACAACGCGCGCGCGCTCATCTTGACCACGCTCGTCGAAGATGCCGGCACCGAGGAGCTCGCCACTCTGCGCGCGCTGTCGGCGCGCTACCTGGCATTCGTCAGCCACGCGTTCTCTGCAAGCACGGGACGCTTTCGCAACTTCATGAGCTACGGTCGACGCTGGAGCGAAGAGTCCGGCTCGGAGGACAGCCACGGGCGCGCGCTATGGGCGCTCGGCACCGTCGTCGGCCGCGCCGTCGAGCCCGGCCGTCACAGCCTCGGCGGCCAGCTGTTTCACGCCGCGCTGCCGGCGCTGCCCGGCTTCACGAGCCCGCGCGCGTGGGCCTTTGCGCTCCTCGGCGTCGACGAATATCTGCGCGCGTTCCAAGGCGACCGTGCGGTGCAAGCGATCCGCAAGACGCTCGCCGATCGGCTGTTCGAGCTCTACGAGCGCGCCAGCGGGCGCGACTGGCCCTGGTTCGAAGACTCGGTGACCTACTGCAACGGCCGGCTGTCGCACGCGCTGATCGCGTCGGGCGCGCGGATGGAGAACGAAGCGATGTGCGCGGCCGGGCTGCGCTCACTCGATTGGCTCTTTACCATCCAGTCTTCAGCCGACGGGCTCTTCGCCCCGATCGGCTCCAACGGCTTCTACCGTCGCGGCGGTGCTCCGGCGCGCTTCGATCAGCAGCCGGTGGAAGCGTGCGCCATGGTCGCGGCGGCGCTCGAAGCGCAGCGTGTCACCGGCGACCGACGCTGGCGCGAACGTGCGCGGGTCGTCTTCAACTGGTTCGTCGGCGACAACGAGCTGCAGCGGTCGCTCTACGATCCGGCGAGCGGCGGCTGCCGCGACGGGCTGCACGGCGATCGCGTCAACGAGAATCAGGGCGCTGAATCGACGCTGTCTTTTCTGCTCGCGCTCGTCGACATGCGCGCGGCCGATCGCGCCGATGCGATCCACTTCATGATCGGGAAAGCGAAGACATGAGCCATCGCGGCAAGACCCGCGGCTACGAGACCTTGTTCCACCGGCACGCCAACAATCCCATTCTTACTGCGGAGGACTGGCCCTATCCCGCGCACAGCGTCTTCAATCCCGCGGCGACGCGGCTGCCCGATGGCACGACGCTGCTCCTCTGCCGCGTCGAGGACCGTCGCGGCCATTCCCACTTGTGCGCGGCGCGCTCGGCCAACGGCGTCGACGACTGGATCATCGACGACCATCCGACGCTGTCGCCCGATCCGGAACATTATCCGGAGGAGCTGTGGGGCATCGAAGATCCGCGCATCACCTTCGTCGAGGAGCTCGGCCGTTACGCCGTCGCCTACACCGCGTTCAGCAAGGGCGGTCCCGGCGTCGCGCTCGCGCTCACCTCCGACTTCAAGAGCTTCGAGCGCTACGGGCTCGTCATGCAGCCCGACGATAAAGACGCAGCGCTCCTACCGCGTCGCATCGACGGTAGCTTCGCGCTCTTGCATCGCCCGGCGACCGATTCGGGCAGCCATGTCTGGCTCTCGTATTCGCCGGATCTGCGCAACTGGGGCGGCCACAAGCTGATCCTGCAGGCACGCAAAGGCGCGTGGTGGGACGCGAACAAAGTTGGCCTGTCGCCGCCGCTCATCGAGACGTCGCGCGGCTGGCTCATGCTGTATCACGGCGTCCGCCACACCGCGGCGGGATGCCTCTACCGCCTCGGAGTCGCGCTCTTCGCCATCGACAAACCGGAGCTGTGCCTGGCGCGCGGTGACTCCTGGATCTTCGGGCCCGAAGCACCGTACGAACGCGAGGGCGACGTCGGCAACGTCGCGTTTCCCTGCGGCTACACGCTCGGCGCCGACGGCGACGCCATCAACCTGTACTACGGCGGCGCCGACAGCTGCATCGCCTTGGCGACGGGAAGCATTCGCCAGCTCATCGCCTGGCTCGACGAGCACGGCAGCCCGCCATAGGCAGCCCAATCGTCGCGCCGCCCTTGCGCCGGCGGCAAAGGATGACCACGTTGTGTTGGCTAGTTCTCTCCTCGCTCCATCCGCGCGCCTGCTTCGCGTAGCGCACACTCGATTTCACGCAACAAGGAGGAATTGCTCGCATGAGCAATGAAAAGGATCCGACCGCGCCGCCGAGCAGCGAACGTCCGGCCAGCGCCGACGAGACGGCGGAAAAATCCGTCGATCCGTCGCTCGAGATCGTCCCGACCACCGAGCGCGCGCGCTCGCCGGGTCGCGCCGGCCGTACGCTCGTTCGCAAGATCAAGAAGTACCTCAACTGACGATCGGATGTGATGCACATGGACCGGACACTGGTTGCGAAAAAGCTGCTGGAGACGACGGAGCATGTGGCGCTGCTCGAAACGCATCTCAGCGCAATGCATCAGCCGACGCTGCTCGATCACGCCGGGGCCGCTTCGCGCGGTCTTCAGGAGCTCAAGGAATTGTTCGGTCCAGTCGTTGCCGAGCCGCCGACGCGGCCGTGCCCGACGTGCGGCAAGGTCATCATGGCCGCGGCGACCCTGTGCGGATTCTGCTGGACGAAGATGTCGCCAGTGGTCGCATGAGACCGTGGATGCTCGGGCTCGACGCCGGCGCCTTCGCCAGCGTCGCGACGACCGCCGCCGCCGAGAACGGCGCCATCCCCTCGCGTCCGGGGATCGACTTCGACGCAGCCTTCACCGGTGGCGACGACCGGCTGTGCGTAATCAGGCGTTAAGAAACCTTCTACGAGGAGCCATCATGCCAAGCCGCAAGAGACGCATCATCGCCAGGAACAGAACGGTCGTCGTCTATCGCAACGGAGTCGTGGGCTACTACTCTCGCGACCGCGTCGAGGGCGGCATGTCGCCGATCTATCCGACCGAAGCACTCCTCGTGGCAGAGCGAAACGCGCGGACGGAAGCGACGGCGAGCGGAGCCAAGCGCAGCTGGACGGCGGTCTCGAGCTGAGCGTTGGACTGCTACCGAATCGGGAAGGAAGCTCCGACGGGACCCACTTTCAGCAATCAGCGGCTTTTCTCTCCCACCAGTTTTCCCACCTGTGGGTCGGACGTGTCACCTGAGAGATTGCCGACGCGCTTCACTCGATACATCCAGTTGCGCACCGTGCCGACTCTCACGCGTCCGTCTCGGCATTCGCTCAGATTCACGCGCCTCGATGCTGCTCGCCAGACGTCCTATCCTGGACGGTTACTCGGGAACGGCGCGCACTCGGTGATTTCATCGAAGATCCTGACGTGAAATTCGGAATTCGGCGCGTGACACCAGATTTCCACGCGATGAATGGGCGCCTTGTCATAAACGGATTTTTGAACGGTTCGATGAACGACCGGGCGGACGTAGCCCTTCGACTCCTGAAGCAAGCTCGGCTGCGCCGAGCCGTCCACCCATCCGATATCGGCGCCTTCGCAATCCTCTTGCACGATCCAGCGTTTCTCGTCCCGGAGCCCCAGCGCCAGGCTGGATAGGACACGTGCCCGGCATTGGGCGTTTTTCACGATCGTCGGCTTGCGCATCTTGAAATGATGCGCTGTTTTCGACGGCGAATACACGCAATACCGTCATTTCGATATATATCGCCCAATATCGCCAGAATATCGGCCCAATATCGCCGAACGTGCGTCCTCGACGGAGATACTCCTTGCCGTTGTGACGAACGGTGTCATCATGAGCGTGCAGCTCACGCCTGAATTGCCGTTTCAGACGACGCAACCCGAATACTAACGGGCCAGAAAGAAAATGCATGGCGATGCCTGTCGATGGCGCGGCCACGCAAGGCGCACACGAATTCGGAAGCGGTCTTAAAGCGACGCGTGAGGCGCGCGGTCTATCGATCGAAGACCTGAGCCGCACGACCCGCATCTCAGCGATCTCGCTCACGCGAATCGAGACGTGCGACTGGTGCGAGCTCCCGGCCGAAGTATTCGTGATTGGTTTAGTCCGTGCCTATGCGCGCGCCGTCGGACTCGACGAGAGCGACGTCGTTCGTCGTTATCGTCAGATCCGCGACGGCCGCAGCCTTCTGCCCATCGAGTTGGCCAAGGGTTACGGCGCCGGCGCGTTGCCGCCGCGTGTCCGGCGCCTCTGGGTGGCGCTCGCGTTGATGTTCGTCGTCGTCATTGCGCTGGTCACGCTTCCGCTGCTGCTGCATCGAGGCGGGCCACCGGCGAAGGCGCCGAAGGGATGGTTGTCGAAGTAAGCACGGATCGCGAAATGGGATCTCGCGCTGTGCCTGGCCGAAACTGGATCCTGTCGGTTGAGCTGCCTCTACTTTCTGGACCGTCGCAATCTGCCAAACCTTCGACCATAAAGAATTCAAATCACGACGAGGTGAAGATTGACCTCACCGACAAACACACTTGGCCGAAGGACTGCCGAACGCTTCCGAATCCTGTACGCCCCTGTGCTTAACCGT
>DASXOU010000873.1:0-6739 GCA_036494045.1 Polyangia bacterium
GGCCGAGGTCATGTCGAACAGCGGGCCGATGATCTCGTGCACGCTGCCGCCCGAGCAGAATCCGCGGCCGGCGCCGGTGATGACCACGGCTTTGACCGCGCTCTCGTTCTCGAGCGCGCGGAAGCAGTCGCGCAGCTCGGCGTAGACCTCGAAGGTGAGCGAGTTGAGCGTGTCGGGGCGATCGAGCGTGATGGTGGCGACGCCGTCGGCGGCGACCTGGTAGCGGAAGGACTTCGGCGCGATCATCCTTGCGAGCCCGAGCTGATGACGGCGAGCGCCTCGATCTCGACGAGCGCGCCCGGCTCGAGCAGATCGGCGACCTGCAAGAGCGCCATCGCCGGATAGTGCGTGCCCATGAGCTCGCGATAGATCATGCCGAGCTCCTTGGTGCGCGCCGTATACAGCTTCTTGTCGGTGACGTAGATGCGCAGCGAGATCAGATCGACGGGCACGCCGCCGGCTTCGTGCAGGACGGCGACGACGTTGGCGAGCGAGCGGCCGAACTGCGCCACGAAGTCGCTCGAGACCAGCTTGCCCTCGGCGTCGCAGGCGATCTGCCCGGCGATGGCGAGCATGCGCCCCGCCGGCGCGGCCAGCATGCCGTTGTTGTAGCCGCGTGGGCTGGCGAGCTCGCGCGGATTGATCGGGGTCGTGCTCATTGGCGCACCTTCATTTGGATCCCTTCAGTCGCTCGACTTCATCGAGGAAGCGCTCGACTTCCTCGTCGGTGGTGTAGAAGTGCGGCGACATTCGGATGCCCGATTGCGGGCGCCAGTCGCACAAAAATTGCGTCGCGTTGAGCGCCTTGGCCACGCGCTCGGAGCCGTCGAAGTCGAAGCAGACCGAGCCGCCGCGCTCGGCGTCGGCGCGCGGCGTGTTGACGCGCCAGCCGGCGCGATCGCAGCGCGCGATCACCTGCGCGGTCTGGCGCAGCGACTTGACGCGGATCTTGGCGACGCCGATCTCGGCGACGATCTCGGCGCCGGCACGCGCCTGATAGAGCGCGGCGACGGCGGGCGTGCCGGCCATGAAGCGCCACACTCCCGACGCGAACTTCTGCTCCGGCATGGTGAAGGCGAACGGCTTCTCGTGGCCGAACCAGCCGGTCGTGCGCGGGCGGAACTGCGCGATGCGATCGGGCCGCACATACAGATACGCGGCGCCCGGTCCGCCGCACAGCCACTTGACCGAGCCGCCGCAGGCGAAATCGACGCCGAGCGCCGTGACGTCGACGGGCACGGTGCCGGTCGATTGATAACAATCGAGGAGCACCATCGCGCCGACCGACCTGGCGCGCGCGACCACGGCGGCGACGTCCTTGATCGCGGCCGAGCGGAACAGCACGTGCGAGATGGGGACGATGAGCGTGCGCTCGTCGATCGCTTCCAGCAGTTGCGCCATCGGCGCGTGCACGCCATCGCCGCCGCCGACGACCACGACCTCGGCGCCGCGCCGCCGCTCTTCGTGCCACACGTAGCTTACCGTCGGAAAATTGAGCGCGGTGAACACGACCTTGTTGCGCGCGGGCGTGTAGTCGAGGCAGCTGGCGACGAGCGCCTGGATCTGCGACACGTTGGTCGCCATCACCATCGAGCCGGGCGGCGCGTTGATGATGCGGCCGATGCGCTCGGCGGCGCGATCGACCTCGGGCAGCCAATCCTCCCAGGCGTTGATTCCCTTGTTCACCCAGAGGTCGGCGTAGGCGCGCAGATGATCGTACGCGCGTCGCGGCATGGCGCCGAGCGAGTGCGACACCATGTAGACCGAACGCTCGAGCGCGGGAAACTCGGCGCGCCAACGCAACAGCTCGTCGGTCATGATGACGCGATCGCTAACACGCAACCAGCGCCGCGAGCAAGCGCGGTTTCAGCCGTGATACCCCTTGTCGGCGCCATACGGATGCGCGCGTGTCCACTCCGCGAACAACTCGTCGCGCACGTTCCACAACGCCTCGAAGAAGCGATGCTTCATTCCTTCGGCGAGAAGATCGGACGGCTTGCCCTTCAGCGACGGCGTTCCGACGCCGATCTGCCGGTACACGATCAATAGATGGCGCATGCGCCACGACTGCAGGTTCTGATCGTAGTCGACGAGCGCCTCGGCGACGTTGAACAGCTCGGGATGGTCGTCGGGCTTTTCGTAGATCTGACGCAAAGTGACGCTGCGCGACGACAACATCGCCTCGAACGCGGGCCAGATCTCCTCGGGCAGCTGCAGCATGCGACGGAAGCCGGGCGACTCCTGGCCCGAGCCGCGCCCGAGCGCGTTGCGGATGGTCATGTAGTCGCGCGGGGCCATGGTGTCGAGCAGCGACAGCTGCTCCATGAGCAGCAACTGGATGCCGCGCACGCGCCCGAGCGCGCGCTGCGCCCGGGCGACCTCGCCGGCCTGCAGCTTTCTGGCCGCGAAGAGGATCTCGTGCTCGATGAGCTTCATCCACAGCTCGGCGACCTGGTGCACGATCTGGAACTGCAGCTCGTCGTGACAACTGAGCTTGTCACTGTCCTTTTGCAGCGAGAGCAGCTCTTCGGTGCGAATGTATTTCTCGTAGTCGGTGAGCGGCGGACGAGCCATGCCCGTCGCTGTAGCACGAGCGCAACGGACTGTCAGCAGCATCGGGGGGCAAAACCCCATCCGCCGCGGATTCAAACGAGCGGAAAGTCGCGGCCGGCGTCGTCGCCGCCGCACGGCCCACGGCGTGCACAGCGACGCGCGCATGCGAAACAGGTCTGGCCTCGTGGTGGCGGCGATCGCGATGTTGAGCGGCTGCGGCGGGCAGATCGACGGCGGCCCGTCGGTGTCGCAAACCGAGGAGGGCCTGAGCGGCTGCAACGGGACGGCGTCGTCGTCGATTCCGTCGAGCGGCGACTATTACTTGACCAGCTTCGGCAACACGCCGTCGGACAATGGCCTCATGTCGTGCGGCGAGAAGACGCTCGACGGCACCTGGTATTACGCCGCGTCGCGGCAACGCTACGGCTGTGGGGCGCACATTCAGATCGAGGCCAACGGCAAGTGCGTGGTCGCCGAGACTGACGACTACGGGCCCGACGTCTGCGTGGAGAACGCGGCCGGGCGGCCGATCATCGACGCGTCGCCGCTGGTGTCGGAGCATCTGTTCGGCACGTCGTCGGCGGGATGGAGCGACCGCTTTCCCATCACGGTGACGCTGGTGGCGAAGACGACGCCGCTCGGCATCTGCTCGACGGGCGGCGGCGGATCGGGCGGCGGTGGCGGCTCGGGCGGATCGGGCGGTGGCGGTGGTGGTGGCGGCGGCGGTGGAACGCCGCCTCCGTCGAGCGGAACCTGCAGCTCCGCGACGCTCGACGAGACCGTGCCCGCCGGAACCTGCGTTCAGTCGCAGTCGGACGAGACCTGGTACACCTGCGAAAACGGCGCCTGGGTCTCGGGCGAGCACTCGTGCACGACCTCCTACGCCTGGTGCCAGTCGGCGACGCTCGGCAAAGCGGTGGCGCCGCGCACCTGCGTGCAGTCGCGCTCCGACAGCATCTGGTATCAGTGCACCGCCACCGGCTGGACCGCCGGCGTGAGTGACGGAAGCGGCCCACTGGGCGCTTGCTCGGCTGAGTACTCGCTGTAAATCACTGCAAAATTCGGCGTTTTTTAGCACTCGACCACGGGGATTGACAATCCTCCGCCAGTGGCTATCTTGGCGCTCCGTCGAGGTGCGGAGATGCCGACCTACGAATACCGATGCCAGGCCTGCTCGCATGAGCTCGAAGCGTTCCAGAGCATCAAGGACGCGCCGCTCACGCATTGTCCCGCGTGCAGCGCGCCCCGGCTCGAGCGGCTGATCTCGTCGACGTCATTTCAGCTCAAGGGTGGCGGTTGGTACAAGGACCTCTACTCGTCTTCCAAGAATCCCAAATCGGACAAGGCTGCGTAAGGAGAGACCATGACGATTCGTCCGCTTCACGATCGCATTTTGGCCCGGCGTCTTCAGGAAGAGTCGAAGACCGCCGGCGGTTTGTTCATCCCCGACACCGCGAAGGAGAAGCCGCTCGAGGCCGAAGTGATCGCGGTCGGCAACGGCAAGGTTTCGGAAGACGGCAAGCTCCGTCCGCTCGACGTCAAGAAGGGCGACAAGATCCTCATCGGCAAGTACTCGGGCTCCGAGGTCAAGGTCAACGGTGAGGACCACATCATCTTGCGCGAGGACGACGTCCTCGCCGTCATCGAGAAGTAAGGAGACAACATGGCTGCCAAGGAAATTCTGTTCGACGCCAAGGCTCGCGCGCAGATCGCGGCCGGGCTCAACACGCTCGCCAACGCCGTCAAGGTCACGCTGGGGCCGCGCGGCCGCAACGTCGTGATCGAGAAGTCGTGGGGCGCTCCGACGGTGACGAAGGACGGTGTGACCGTCGCCAAGGAGATCGAGCTCGAGGACAAGTTCCAGAACATGGGCGCGCAGATGGTCAAGGAAGTCGCGTCCAAGACGTCGGACGTCGCCGGTGACGGCACCACGACGGCGACCGTGCTGGCGCAGGCGATCTACACCGAGGGCTCGAAGCTGGTCGCGGCCGGCGCGAACCCGATGGAGATCAAGCGCGGCATCGACGCGTCGGTGGAAGCGATCATCGGCTCGTTGAAGGAGCTGTCGAAGCCCACCAAGGGCAAGACGGAGATCGCGCAGGTCGGCACCATCTCGGCCAACGGCGACGAGACCATCGGCAACATGATCGCCGAGGCGATGGAGAAGGTGGGCAAGGAAGGCGTCATTACCGTCGAGGAAGCGAAGTCGATGGAGACGACGCTCGACGTGGTCGAGGGCATGCAGTTCGATCGCGGCTATCTGTCGCCGTACTTCGTGACCGACGCCGAGCGCATGGAAGCGGTCATGGAGAACGCGCTCATCCTCATCCACGAGAAGAAGATCTCGAGCATGAAGGATCTGTTGCCGGTGCTGGAGCAGACGGCAAAGTCAGGCGCGCAGCTGGTGATCATCGCCGAGGACGTCGACGGCGAGGCGCTGGCGACGCTGGTCGTCAATAAGCTCCGTGGCACGCTGCACGTGTGCGCGGTCAAGGCGCCGGGCTTCGGCGATCGCCGCAAGGAGATGCTGACCGACATCGCACGCCTCACGGGCGGGCAGGCGATCACGGAGGACCTCGGGCTCAAGCTCGAGAACGTGACGCTCAAGGATCTCGGAAAGGCCAAGCGCATCACCATCGACAAGGACAACACGACGATCATCGAGGGCGCCGGCAAGAAGGCGGACATCGAGGCGCGCGTGAAGCAGATTCGCGCGCAAATCGAGGACACCACGAGCGACTACGATCGCGAGAAGCTGCAAGAGCGGTTGGCCAAGCTCGTCGGCGGCGTCGCGGTCATCAAGGTCGGCGCGGCGACCGAGACGGAGATGAAGGAGAAGAAGGCGCGCGTGGAAGATGCGTTGCATGCGACGCGCGCGGCCGTGGAAGAGGGCATCGTGCCGGGCGGCGGCGTGGCGCTGCTGCGCTCGGCGGCGGCGCTGGAGAAGCTCAAGGTGCCCGAGGAGCAGCAGTACGGCGTGAACATCATCCGTCGCGCGATCGAGGAGCCGCTGCGGCAGATCGCGCAGAACGGCGGGCTCGAGGGCTCGGTGGTGGTCAATCGCGTCAAGGAGGGCAAGGGCTCCTTCGGCTTCAACGCGGCGACGGGCGAGTTCGAGGACCTCGTGAAGGCGGGCGTCATCGATCCGACCAAGGTCGTGCGCGCGGCGTTGCAGCACGCGGCGTCGGTGTCGTCGATGATGTTGACGACGGAGGCGCTGATCGCGGAGCGCCCGAAGAAGAAGGACAAGGGCGCCGGCGGCGGTGGCGCGCCGGGCGGCGAAGACTTCGGCGGGGATTACTAGGCGCCGACTCGCTAGCGCACACGATCGGAAACGCGGGCGGCCCCTGCTTCGGCGGGGGCCGCTTTTTTTTGCACGCGTGCTACAACGTCGACGGTGAATCGCGACGTGGAGATTCGGCGCGCGCTCGTGGCTTGGTTCGCGCGCGGACATCGCGACATGCCGTGGCGGCGGACGCGGGACCCGTACGCGGTGTGGGTCTCGGAGATCATGCTGCAGCAGACGCGCGTGGAGACGGTGACGCCGTACTTCGAGCGCTGGATGGCGCGGTTTCCGACGGTGCGCGCGCTGGCGGGGGCGCCGCTCGACGACGTGTTGTCGCATTGGGCCGGGCTCGGGTATTACGCGCGCGCGCGCAACCTGCACGCGGCGGCGCGCGACGTGGTGGCGACCTATCGCGGCGCGTTTCCCGCGACGGCGGCGGCATTGCGCGAGCTGCCGGGCGTGGGCGAATACACGGCGGGGGCGATCGCGAGCATCGCGTTCGGCGAGGCGGCGCCGATCGTCGACGGCAATGTCGTGCGCGTGCTCTCGCGCGCCGAGGCGCTCGACGGCGCGGCCGATGATCCGCAGCTGAAGAAGCGCGTGTGGGCGCGCGCCGGCGAATTGGTGCGCGCCGACGGCGGCGGGCGCGCGGGCGAGTTCAACCAGGCGATGATGGAGCTCGGCGCGACGGTGTGCACGCCGGCGGCGCCGGGCTGCTCGCGCTGTCCGATCGCCGGGCCGTGTCGCGCGCGCGCGGCCGACGCCGTCGGCAAATATCCGGCGGCGAAGACGAAGAAGCCGCCGCGCCAGGTGCACGCCGTCGCCGTGATGGTCGAGCGCGACGGCAAGCTCCTGCTCGTGCGCCGTCCGCCGACGGGGCTGTGGGGCGGGCTGTGGGAG
>DASXOU010000874.1:0-3447 GCA_036494045.1 Polyangia bacterium
ATCGCCGCCCACTCCAAGCATGGGCCGTGCGTCGCCTACGTCGGGCCCGACGGCGCCGGGCACTTCGTCAAGATGGTGCACAACGGGATCGAGTACGCGGATATGCAGCTCATCGCCGAGGTCTACGATGTGCTGCGCCGCGGGTTCGGCTACGACGCCGCGCGCATCGCCGAGACGTTCGACAAGTGGAACGCGGGCGCGCTCGATTCGTTTCTGCTGGAGCTGTCGGCCAAGGTGCTGCGCGTGCGCGATGACAAGTCGGGCGCGCCGCTCGTCGACAAAGTGCTCGACGTGGCCGGGCAGAAGGGCACCGGCAAGTGGTCGGCGCAGATCGCGCTCGACCTGGCGGTGCCGATTCCCACGATCAACGCGGCCATCGACGCGCGCCTGTTGTCGACGCTGAAGGCGGAGCGCGTGGCGGCCTCCGCGATCTTCGCCGGGCCCAAGCCCGCCGCCGACGCGGCGGTGCTCGAGATGATGCCGCGCGCGCTCTACGCGGCCAAGCTGTGCTCGTACGCGCAAGGGATGGCGCTGATCGCCGCCGGCTCGCGCGAGTTCAAGTGGAGCGTGAACCTCGCGGAGATGGCGCGCATCTGGACCGGCGGCTGCATCATTCGCGCGCGCCTGCTCGAGGACGTGATGCGCGCGTTTTCGCGGCGCGGCGATCTGCCGAACCTGCTCGTCGACGAGGACGTGCGGCGCGCGGTCGGCGACGGACAGGCGGCGCTGCGCGCGCTCGTCGCCTACGCGCAGTCGGGCGGCGTGCCGGTGCCGGCGCTGTCGTCGACGCTGGCGTACTTCGATAGCTATCGCACCGCCGAGCTGCCGCAGAACCTGACCCAGGCGCAGCGCGACGCCTTCGGCGCGCACACCTATCAGCGCAACGACGCCGGCGCGACGCCGCCGTTCATCCACACCGACTGGCTCGGCGACGACTGACGACGCGAGCTACTGCCAGCGCATCAGCGAGAGCTCGGCGGAAAATCCGGGGCCGAAGGCGGCGAGGAGGCCGTAGGAGCCCGTCGGCGGCGGGGCGCGGCGCAAGACCTCGTCGAGCACGAAGAGCACCGTCGCCGACGAGAGGTTGCCGTAGTCGCGCAGGACGTCCCACGACGGCTCGGTGAGGCCGCCGAGGCCGAGATCGGCGTCGAGGTCCTCGAGGATGCGGCGCCCGCCCGGATGCAGCGCCGAGAACGCCAGATCCTCGATGGTGATGCCGTTGCGCGCGCACAGCTGCTCGACGAGCGGGCGCACGCGGCCCTTGAGCGCGTGTGGCACATCGCGGTCGAGCACGATGTGGAAGCCGCCGTCCTTGAGCTCGAAGCCCATGAGGTACTGCGACTCGGGATAGAGGTGGCACATCGAATCGATCAGCGTCGGGCCGGGCCGGCTGACCCCGCCGGGCGCGCGCACGCCGCGCACCACGCAGGCGGCGGCGCCGTCGCCGAAGATCGACGCGGCCACGAGGTTGGTCATCGACAGATCCTCTTTTTGAAACGTCAAGGAAGGCAGCTCGATCGACATGCACAAGACCGTGTGATCGGGATTGGCGCGCAGGTGCTCGCGCGCGCGCGCCAGCGATGCGGCGCCGGCGGCGCAGCCGAGCTCGGTGATGGGCAGGCGCACCACGTCGCGGCGCATGCGCATCTGCTCGACGAGATAGGCGTCGACCGACGGGATCATGACGCCGGTGCACGAGGTCGTCACGATCATGTCGACGGCGTCGGCGGCCACGTGCGCGCGATCGAGCGCGCGACGGCCGACGTGCTCGCCGAGCTCGCGTGCGTGCTTGGCGTAGGCGACGCTCTTTTCCTGCAGCGAGCGCGGCGCCAGGATCTCGTCCGGCGTGGCGACGAGGTAGCGCGCGTCGATGCGCGTGTTGTCGACGATGCGGCGCGCGGCGCGCTTCTGCAGCGGCGACGAGAACACCAGCTCGCAGTAGCGCTTGAAGGTGTCGCGATCGAGGCGGAACGACGGCACGGCCGTCGCGGTTGCGGCAATCTTCCCCATGCACCGAGGAGTTGCAACATCGGGTCCGCGCTTGGCGCGAGCACGCTTACGTTCGCGGCAACGCGCGTTGACCGACTGGCAACAGCCGCGGCGCGAGGCTATCCTCGACGGTGTGTTCGGCCGTGCAATCGCCTGCTCGCTCGGCGTGCATGCGGCGCTGCTCCTCGCGTTGGCCCTTTTGTGGCGCGCGATCGCGTCGCTGTCGCCGGCGTCGCTGCCAATCGCGTTCGTCGCCCCGTCGGTGACGAGCGTGACCGGCGACCACGCGCGCGCCGAGCCGCGTGACGATCCGCCGACGGCGATCGAGCTGCGCGCGCCGGGCGACGCGTGGCGCGACGTGGCCGCGCCGGGCGCGCCGACGCCGGCGATGAACCCCGACGTGGCTGCCGGCGCCGCCGCGCGCTCGAGCGGGCATGGCGCGGGCGCGCCGACGGTAGTCACGGCGCGCGCCGACCAGGCGACGCTGCGCGTGCAGCCATATGACGCGGCTACCGGCTACGCGATGCAGCGCATCCGCACCGGCAAGGAGCGAGAGAGTCGCGAAGAGGTGCGCGCCACGCCGCATCCGGCGCCGACGCCGTGGCTGTCGTCGCGCGCCGGCGACGGTCACGCGCGTACGCCGCCGGCGACCAACGAGCCGGCCGCGCGCGTCGAGCGCGTCGAGCCCGGCGCCGCGCGTCCCGACGTGCAGGAAAATCCCGCCGCCACCGACGCGGCCAAGCCGTCCGAAGAGGTCGCCGATCGCGTCGACGAGGCGCTCGTCTCCGACGAGAAGCAGCCACAGAAGATCGAGCTGTCGCGCCCGACCTCGCCCGGCGCCGAGACCCGCGGCCGCGGCGACGGCGCGCTCGGCTTTTCGCCCACGGCGCAAGGCAAAGCGCCGGTGCCGGCAGGCGCGCCCGGCCTTCCCGACGCGCGCGCTCTCGAGCTCGCCACCTACGAGCGCGCCTACGATCGCTACCTCGCGGGCGTGCGGCAAAAAGTGGATCCACTGTGGGAGTTCCCGCGCGAGCTCGCCGTGAGGATGGAACAGGGCGACGTGCTCGTAGCATTCACCATCCGCCGAGACGGCAGTGTGACCGATGTGCGCGTGCTCAAGGGCTCGGGTTTCGCCAAGTTCGACAAGAACGTGCTGTCCGCGATCAAAAAGGCGGCGCCGTTTGGCCCGTTGCCGCCGGCGCTCGGCGGCGAATTGCGGGTTACGGCGCCGTTCGAAGGCTCGAATCCGGCAATCCGGTAGCCGCGCAGCGCGGGCGCTTCTATAATTAAGGTTGGTGCATTTTGGCCGGTCGCCGCAAAAAGTCGGCTGTGACGTCGGTGCTGGTGGCGCTTTCGCTCGCGCTCGCCGCGCACCTCGTCGTGCTCATGATGGCCGAGGCGTTCGGCTGGCTCGATCTGATTTCCGCGCTGCGCTCGCACGGCGCCCTGCCCGCGGTC
>DASXOU010000875.1:0-1664 GCA_036494045.1 Polyangia bacterium
GCGACGAGCGCGCCCGACCCGGCGTCGAAGACGCGCGCGTCGCCGGCCCAGCTCGCGGTGACGACGCGCGTGCCGTCGGGCGAGAATTCGACGTCGACGACGCCGTTGTCGTGGCCGGCGAGCGTGGCGACGAGCGCGCCCGACGCCGCGTCCCACACGCGCGCGGTCCTGTCGTCGGCACCGGTGACGACCCGGCGGCCGTCGCGCGACCAGGCGGCGCAGCGCAGCCCGCCCGAGTGCCCCTCGAGCACGTGGCGCACGGCGGCGGTGGCTTCGGCGGCTTCGGCGAAGAGGAAGCGACGCGCGCCGTCGTCGACGCCGAGCTGCTGCGCCTCTTGCAAGTAGACGAGCGCGCGCGTGGCGCCGCCGCTGAGCAACGACTGGCGCGCCTCTTCTTCGTACTGCTCGCCGAGGCGCAAGCGCGCGCGCTGCGCTTCGGCTTCGGCGTGCACGCGCTGCAAGCGCACGACGCCGAGCCCGCCGGCGAGCGCGGCGAAGACGACGGCGACGGCGGCGATGCGCAAGCGCCGCCCGCGCGCGGCTTCGCGCAAGCTGGCCGCGACGAACGCCTCCTCGGTGTCGGTGAGCGGCCACGCGTGACGCGCGCGCCACAGCTTGAGCTCGACGAGCGCTTCGTCGCGCCAGACGAGGCCCCGCCAACGTCCGCGCTCGGCCCATTGCTTGGCGGCGGTGCGCAGCTCATCGCGCAGGCGCGCGCCCTCGGCGTCTTCGCGCCGCCACGTCACCAGGCGCGGCCACGCCGACAAGAGCGCCTCGTGCACCACCTCGACGTGCTCGGCGCCGTCGACGCCTTCGGAGGTGACGACGAGCCGCGTGGCCACGAGCTTCTCGATCGCCGCATCGGCAGCGGCGCCGCCGCCGACGAGCTGGAGCAGGTCGCGCCGCGTCACCACGGCGCGGGTGCCGTCGGCGGTGACGAGATGGCGGAACGCCTCGCGCACCAGCCCCTGCTCGACGGGCGACAGCGTCGCCAGCGTCTCCTCGGCGTGCTGCGCCAGCGCCCCGCCGACGCCGCCGAGCGCATCGTACGCGCTCTTCGGCAACGAGTGCTGCTCGCGATCGCGCAGCTCCCACATCTTCGACGCGGTGAACGAAACCAGCGCCAGCGCGCCCGGCTCGTGCGCGACCGCTTGCACGATCTCGAGCGGCAGGTCGGGCGGATCGAAGGTGTAGCCCGAGCGCCGCGCCGGCTCGACGACGATGCGCAACAGATCCGCCGGCGACGGCGTGGCGAGGAGCTCGAGCCCCGACATGAGGTGCGCGCGCAACGGCGGCAAGGTCTGCGCGCGCATGAGAAAGTCGTCGCGCATGGTGAGCACGACGCGGATCGGATCGTCGGCGTGGCGCGCCAGCGCCGCGAGCAGCGTCGCGTAGCGCTGGCGCTCGTCGCCGTCGGCGCCGAGCGTGAACGTCTCCTCGAACTGATCGACGACGATGAGCAGGAGCTCGCCGCGCTTCTCGGCGCGCGCGCGCAGCTCGGCCGGCAGCGCGTCGTCGCTCGGCTCGTCGTCGCCGAGCCAGCCTTCGGCACGCAGCCGTGCGCGCAGCGCGGCGGTAGGACGCGCGCCCGGACGCGCGGTGACAGCGCGGAAAATAGCGGGCAGCGTCGGAATCACGCCCGCCTGCACGAAGCTCGACTTGCC
>DASXOU010000876.1:0-10745 GCA_036494045.1 Polyangia bacterium
CGGCGCGCGACACCACCGGCACGGCGAGATAGCTGCACACCGGCAGGTGGCCGGTGGGCATGCCATGGTGCGGCGCGCTCCGACCGTAGCGCGGATCCTTCTTGATGTCGTCGGAGCGGACCACGCCCTCGCCGTTGAAGGTGGGCGCGAACACCGCGGTGTTGCGCGGCATGGGGAACTTGGAGAACGCCTCGCGCGGCACGCCCGAGATGGTGTAGAGCATGTAGCTCTCACCCTTGGCGTCGACGACGTTGTAGAAAAAGGCGCCGAACTGAGCGCCGCATAGCGCGGTTGCCTCATCGGTGAGCAGCTGCACCAGGCGATCGAGCTCGAGCTCGGCGGTGAGCGCGGCGCCGATACGGCGCAACGTCTCGTTGACGGCGCGCTCTTCGCGCAGCGCGGCGGCGTCGGGTGGCTCGCTCGGGCGCTTCATCGTCGGTGCGTAGCTCACGCACCGTCAGACACTCTACCACGAGCGGCGTGGCTCCTCCACGTCGGGCGGCGGCTCCTCGTGATGAATGTGACGAGCGACGCCGCCGAAGCGCAGCGTCGCCGAAACGGTGAGCACGTGGCCGTTGGTGTCGTAGCGGGCGATGAAGTCGGGATCGGTCGAGGTCTTCTTGAAGAGGAGGACGGCCATGTAGCCGGCGTCGAGCGCGAACCAGTGCTCGTGCCAGCCGATGCCGGCGGCGAGCTCGAGGCGCTGCTCGTCGGGCAGAAGCGGGCCCAGCGCGACGGTGGGCAGCGGGGTCGCGTCGTAGCCGGCGCCGAGGCGCAGGTGCAGGTGGCCGCCGACGAGGCGGAGCTCGCCGCCGAAGCGCAGCGCCCACGAGTTGTGCAGCATGAGCGCGAGCGCTTGCGACTGGGGCGGCGTGCCCGGCGGCGACGACGGATCGGTGATGGTCAGCGTCAGCGCTTGCAGATCGCGCCACAGGGTCACGCGCAGATCGCCCGAGAGCGTGAAGATGCGGCAGGGCGTGAGCGCCAGGCCGAAGGCGAGCGTGTGCGGCAGGATGAGCGTGGTCGAGGCGAGCTGGCGATGGCCGCCGGTCTGCGCCGCGAGCTCGACGGGCGCGGAGATGGCGGCGTGGCCGTCGAGATCGAGATCGACGCGGCTGCGATACATGACGCCGAGGCGCAGGATGCGCGGCACCAGATCGACGAGGAAGCCGACGTTGCCGCCGACGCCGACGCCGTTCATGCCGGTGTGCAGGCTGCCCTCGGCGGCGCCGAAGTTGGCGGCGCGGTACAGGTCGACGGCGCCGGGGATGACGTCGATGCCGCCGCCGATCGAGAGGAACGGTAGCAGGCGCACGGAGAGCGAGAAGTCGAAGGTCGCGGTGGTGATGTCGACGAATTGGCCGATGAAGCGGCCGGGCCAGTTGGTCGGCCAGCCGAAGTGCTCGCCCCACTCGGTGAACAGGCCGGCGCCGAGGGCGACGTGCTTGCCGAGGCGTTGGCTCACGAACAGCGTCGGCAGGAGCGAGGTGTGCGTGGCGGTCGTGGTGATCGTGCCCGGCATCGACGGCGCATCGAGCGCCTCGGCGTGCGTCACCGTGTAGACGAGGCTGCCGCCGACGAGCGCGTTGAAGCCGGGTTGATCGACGAGGCCGGCGGGGTTGTAGAAGATCGCCGACGGATCGTTGGCGACCGCGGTCTGCGCGGCGGCGGTGCCGGTGGCGCGCGCGGACTGCTCGTCGATCTCGATGCCGCCGGCGAAGGCGAGCCGCGCGGCGAGGACGACGATGAATGCCGGAAGAGCGCGCATGATCGTCCCCCTCATGGCGCCGGCAGAAGCGCGCCGAATGAAACCAGGAAGCCCACGGCTTGCGTGACCATCGCGGTGCCGGTCGCCGTCGGCATGAGGATCTCCCCGTGGCTCGCCGACGGAAAATAGGTGGAGACGAAGGCGCCGTTCGACGACTGCGGCGCTTGTGCGTGGCCGGCGGCGTCGACGCCGCTGGGGCCGAAGATCGCCTGGGAGAGCGCGGCTTCGAACTCGGGCAGGATGACCATGTCCATGCCCGCTTCCTGCACGATCACCGGCGTCGTGCGCAGCGTCGGCGCAACCGACCACGGATCGGCGGGATCGAGCACCCACGCGGCGGTGGCGTCGAGCTTGGCGTAGGCGGCGGTGCCGCGCATGACGCCGATGGACGCGAGGTATTGATCGATGGGCGCGCTCAACGTCGGGCTCGTCGAGAGGATGTCGAAGACGTGGCCGCCGCCGACGTCGAGCACGCCGACCTTGGGCTCGGACGCGGCGGAGAGGAAGACGGCGCCGTCGATGGCGCCGAGCGATTGACCGAGAAAGCCGAGCTTGGTGACGTCGAGCGTGGGCGTCACCGGAATCGTCTGCGCGGCCAGGCGCGCCGCCAGGCCGCTGCCGTTGATCGTATCGGCGACGACGCGGACGAGCTGCGCGGCGTCGACGAGGTACTGCTGGCCGTTGCTGCGGCCCGAGAACAGGTTCGTCGGATCGAGATAGCCGTCGCCCGACGTGGTCGGCTTGCAGTCGCTGGCGTCGCCGCTGACGGCGGCGAGATCGCAGGCGAGCGGATCGGACGAGGTCGGCGTGGGCGCGCAGTTGCCGGCGGCGACGCAGAGGCTGCGCGCGCCGTGGAAGTCGATGTCGAAGCCGATGGTGGCCCAGCCTTGTTGCGCGAGCGGATCGGCGAGCGGCAGCACGTCGCCGCGCCAGGAGCCGAGGCCGTGCTGCACGAACGCCAGCGGCACCGGTCCGCTGGCGTTCGGCAGCGCCAGCCAGAAGCGGATGGTGGCGGTGGGCGCGCTCGCCGGCGCGTCGACGACGAAGTCGCCCGACGGCGTGCGCGAAAAATCGATGACGCCCGTGGTCGCATCGATGACGATGCGCGAGGTGAACGTGCCGAGGACGAGGTACTTCGCGTGCGTCAAAAAGTTCTGCGCGCCGAAGGCGGTGGCGAGCGTCGGCTGATCGGCGACCTTGGTGATCGCGACGTCGGTGGGCAGTGACGCGGTCGCCGGCCAGGCGTCGAGCGCGGCGTTGGGGCGCGTGATCGACTGCGTCGTGAAGGTCCACAGGCCGGCGATCGCTTCGCGCGCGATGCCTTGCGCGGCCAGCGATTGCACCAGCGGCTGCTCGGCGACGCGCAGCGCCTCGAGTTGTTGCGCTTCGCTATCACTGAGCACGGAGACCGTCGAGTGCGTGCCGTCGAAGAGCGGATCGGGACCGTCGGCGAGCCAGACGGCGACGGCGGGGATGAGCGCCTGGCCGCTCGTGTCCGAGACGCCGCTCGTGACCACGACGGCGTAGCGGTTTTGATCGGAGATGAGAGGCTCCGTCGGCGTCAGCACGATCTGATCGAACGCGAACGCGGCGGTGTAGACGGGCTCGGGCGTGGTCACTTGCGGCGTGAGGTTCAAAAAGAAGAGCGAGCGATTGGGCACCAGCGTCGTCGAATCGATGGGCGACGGGCCGGCGACGCCGATGGTGGCGGGCGCCGAGACCGAGAAGCCGTCGAGCGTGTCGAGCGCCATCTCGAGCGGCGCCATCGGATCGCCGGGCGCGATCGGAAGGTTCACGAGGTGCGTCGTCGGATCGATGAGCGCGTCGTTGGGAAACGGGATGTTGCCGGTCGTGGGATCGAAGACGGTGAACGGCTGCGTCGAGATCGTGAAGGTCCAGAAGAGGACGAGATCGCCGACGCTGCGGCCGGGCGCGACCGCGGGCAGGAGCTGCGCGAGCGCGGCCTGCAGCTGTTGGCGTTGCGGCTCGGCGATGCGCGCGTCGACGTCGGAGAGGCCGAGGATGAGCGAGCGGCAGGTGGCGTCGTTGGGATCGGCGAGCGCCGTTTGCGGGCAGACGCATTCCGGGTTCGTCAGATCGGCGCAGCGGCCGACGAGTGGATTCGGCGAGAGCAGAAAGAAGAACGCGGGCGACGCGATCACCAGCTCGCCGTTGGCGCCGCGCAGGCCGGCGGGATCGTTCTTGCCGAAGAGCAGCACCGCGTAGCGATGGCCGGCCGTGAGCGGCGCGGCGGGCACGATGGTGAGCGTGGCGCCGTCGGGCGAGAGCTGCGCGGTCGCGCCCGCCAGCGTCGCCGAGGTGGTGTCGACGAGCGTGACGGCGCCGAGCGTAGTCGGCGAAGTCACCGTCACCGACGCCGGATCGAGCGCGACCGAGAACGTGGTCGTCGCCGTCGACGACGTGGGAAATCCATCAAGGCGGCGCAGGTACTGATTGAGCGACGCTTGCGCAGCCGATTCGCCGGGCACGTCGGGCGGGTTCAAGTGGGTGCCGTCGCCGCCGGTGAACGCGAGATCGTTGGGCGTCGGCACCACGGCCGGCGTGGCCAGGGGATCGAAGAGCGCCACCGAGATCGGCGGCGGCGCCGGCGCGGTCGCCACCGGCGGCTCGCACGCGCCGGCGAGCGCGAGAACGACGATGACGACGAGCGGTGACGAACGCGCCATGCAGTGCCTCCCGGTCGCCATGCGCACGCGCGCCGGAGACGCAACTGTCGCGTGACGCTCAGCGACGGGAAAACCGCGCGCAGCGGCGTGGAACGGACTTGTGTGCGCGCGAATTTCGGCGAGCCGTCGCACGCCGTTCGGACGGCGCGCGGTACGAAGCGCGCACGGAGGTGTGAGATGAAAGAACGGCACGGGTTCGACGGCAAGTCGATGGGTAGCGAAGACGCGCTCGCGCAGGATGCGGTCGCGCGTGAAGAGATTGCGCTGCGCTTGACGCTCGAGGCGATGCGCCAGAGCCAACGCGCGATGGTCGGGATGCTGGCGCTGCCGGCGTCGCTGGCGCTGGGCGTGGCGGCGACGGTGAGCTACGCAGCGGCGTTCCTCGAGCGCGGCTTCCAGACGTTCGAGCTGTCGCTGTCGCGGCTGGCGCGCGACGCGCACGAGCTCGCCGAGCGTCGCGACGAGCACGCGCTGTTCGCCGGCACGCCGGGCGAAAGCGAGCAGCTCTCGAAGACCGTCCGCAGCTAGTCCGTAGCCAATCGGCGCGCGTCACGCGCCGCCGCCGCAACAATCTCCGCGTCAGGGCGCGAGTCGTTCGAAGGCCGCGGTTGCCCAGGCGACGATCGACTCGTGGCGCTCGGTGCCGGGCGGGTGATCGATCATGTGCTCGAGCGCGTTGCGCAGATGCGCGCGGCGCACGTGCTCGAGGTCGACCGGGCCGTAGGCGTCGATCGCGATGGCGCCGAACCGCGCGCTCAAGCAGTGCGCGCAGCTCAGCTCCTGCGCGGCAGCGTCGATGCCGGCGTCACCGAGGTCGAAAACGCCGACGATCGATCCATCGTCCGCGCAGCAGATGTTCCACAGGTGCAAGTCGGCGTGGATGACCGTGTCGGCCGGCGGAAGCGTGGTCAACCATGTGCGCAGACGTGCCGCGGCTTGCTTTGCCGCGCGCGAGGCGCTCGACGCGTGTAGTCGCGCGATGCCACCGTCGACGTCGATCGCGCGGCGCGAGGTCACTCCAAATCCAGCCGCGGTTGCATCGGCGACCGAGACCGCCGTTTTGATTCGCCGCGCCAGCTCGCCATGGCTCGCAGCGAGCCGCTCGCCGAATGCAGCCAAGGGAACATCGTCGAACTTGGCGGACTCGTCAGGCCACGCGCCGGGCCAGACGCGAGCCTCGAGCGCACGTCCAGTCAGCCCGTGGAGGCGCTCCCGCACTTGGACGCGAGCGACCGGATCCTCGCGGATCACGCGCGGGCCCGGTACGCCCGCCGACCGCCAGCGCCCGACGAGCCACCCTTCGCTTTGCAGTCGCCGCCAGCCGGCGTCATCGTCCGCGGCGAAGGCAACGACTTCGTCGTTCATCGCCAGCCAGCGCGACTCTCGCTGCCGAGAGACCTCGAACCGACCGCCGATCAGCGCCCCGAACCGCGCGCGGACGTCATCCATCGCGTCAACTCTAGCCGCGATCTCCGAAAAACGGGCCCGTTGCTCACCCCAAACTCTACCGATCGACCCTCAACCGATAACCGACGGCGCGGACCGTCTCGATCGCGGCGCCGGCGTCGCCGAGCTTGTGGCGCAGGCGGCGAAGGTGCGTCTGCAGGACCCGCGAGTGCGGCACGTGCGGACCGCAGCCCGCGCGCGCCTCGAGCTCGGCGCGCGCGCACACGCGCCCCGCCGCTTCGCTCAGCGCCTGCAGCAAGCGAAACTCGGTGATCGTCGCCGTGACCGGCGCGCCGTCGACGCGCACGACGAAGGCGCCGGGATCGATCTCGATGCGCCCGGCGCGTCGCACCGGCTCGTCGCCGCCGCTGCCGTGAAACCGCCGATACACGGCCTGCACGCGCAAGAGCAGCTCGCGCAGGCTGAACGGCTTGGCCACGTAGTCGTCGGCCCCGAGCTCGAACGCGGCGATGCGATCCTGCTCGCTGGTCCGCGCCGACAAGAGCACCACGGCCGCGCGCGCCGTCGTCGGCTGCGCCTTGAGCCGGCGCAGCACCTCGATGCCGTCGAGATCGGGCAGGTTCAAGTCGAGCAGCACCAGCGTCGGCTGCTGCCGCCGCGCGCGCTCGATCGCCTCGATGCCGCTCGCCGACTGCGTGACGCGGTAGCCGGCGACCTGCAGCTCGCGGTCGAGCAGTCGGCGCAGATCGGCGTCGTCGTCGACCACGAGGATCATGGCGCGACGACCGTGACGTCGTAGGCGGCGAAGTCCGTGCCGCCGCGGCTATCGCGCAGCACGATCCACACGTGCACGACGCCGGGCGTCGCCGGCGCGGTCCATACGTCGTCGGTCCAGGTCGCGCTGTCGTCCTCCTCACGGCCGGTGACCTCGTGCATGAAGCTGCCGTCGGTGGCGAACCAGGAGACGCGCATCGACTCGCGATGCGTGATGAGCGACGCGCTCGGCAGATCGAAGACCGGGAAGCTCTCGACCGACTCGGCCGGCCAGCCGGTGACGAAGTCGACGGCGGCGCCGGCGGGCAGCGCGTCGAGCGCGACGGGCGCGTCGTTCACCAGCGCCGCCAGCGGCAGCAGCGACGGGTTCGTGTTGGCCTGATAGGTCATCGCGTACTGCACCGCGAGATCGGCGCCCGCTTGCGCGAGATCGCAGGTCACGCGCTCGAGCGCGAAGCCGACGGTGCCGGCGTCGTCGAGCCGAAGCGGCTGGTAGTAGCCGCCGGTGACGTCGGGATCGCGCGGGCGCAACGGCGGCTGCCCCATCATCTGCGGCGGCGGATCGGGCCCGAACAGCGCGCAGGCGTTGGCCGGCACCGTCGCCGTCGCCGTCGGCGCGCCCATCGCGACGGCCATGATGCCCATGTCGCCGAGGCACGCCGTCGAGACGATGTTGTTCTCGTCGAGCGGCTTCGGCGTCAGGCACAGCGACCAATCGACGGGGGGCGCCGCGTCGGTGCCGCTCGGCGAGACCACGAGCGCGGTGAACGTCGCCGGCATCGACGGCCGCACCTCGGGCGGATCGGCCTTGACCGCCAGGATGCGCGGCCCGTCGACGAGCGAGGCCGGCTCGCCGAAATTCGGCTTGCAGCCGGCGATTGCCGCGACCGCCAGCATCCACAGCGGCGCGCGTCTCACCACTGCACCCGCGCGCCGACGACCGCGAGGATCGGCAGCCCCTGGATGTAGTCGCGCTGCGTGAAGTTGTAGTTGTAGACCACTTCCTCGGGGTTCTGCCGGTTCGTGATGTTCTGGATGTCGGCGAACACGTTGAGCTGCACGCCGCGGTGAAACGTGAAGGTCTTCTCCACGCGCACGTCGAGCTGCAGAAAGTCGGGGATGCGGAACGAGTTCTGCGCGCCGAAGATCGGCTGAAACTGATCGCCGCGTCCGTCGTAGAACGCGCCGACCACGGGCGTGCGCGGCATGCCGCTCGTGTAACGGAAGCGCACGCCGGCGATGAAGCCGCGCCATTCGTACGACGCCACGACGCCGAGGACGTGGGTCTGATCGAAGTCGAACAGGCGCCAGTCGCGATCGGGATGGTCCTGCCGCTCCGAGCGCGACAGTGAATAGGTGATCCAGCCGAAGAATCCCTTGAACAGCTCTTGCCGCAAAAGGAGCTGCCCGCCGTAGGTGCGCCCGATCCCCTCTTGCACCAGCGCCTCGGCCAAGGGCGGCGTCGGCGCCTCGTTTCTCGACGGCAAATCCCATAAGGACTTATAGAAGCCGACGAGCTCGATCGAGAGCGTGCCGGTGAGCTTGAACGCGCCGCCGCAGGAGACGTGCAGCGCGCTCGACAAGTTGAGCTGCGGATTTCCGAACACCGCCGACAGATCGCTCGGCTCCGGCGCCTGATGATAGAGCCCGACCGCCGCCGTCACCGTCAGGCGCCTGAGCGGCCGGTAGCTCACCGACAGCCGCGGATCGACGCCCCAGTCGAGCCGCGAAAATCCGATCGGCGTCACCCCGACGACGCTCGGCTTGATGGCGCTGCCTTCGATCAAAAAGCCGTCGACGCGCAGTCCCGGCACGATCGTCAGCTTGTTGCCGACCGCGATCTCGGCGAACGCGTACGGCGCCGCGTCGAGGATGTGATTGTGCCAGGCGTCGGCGTTGACGTCGTCGCCGGGCGGGCGGCCGAACACGAAGATGTCGCCCTCGCGCGGCGGAATGTCGAGTGAGCCGGCGCGCCGCGACGAGGTCTCGGTGCCGAGCATGTCGAAGCCTACAGACATGGTCACGATGCGCACCAGCTTGCGTCGATACGACGCGCGCAATCCGTAGCGCCACGCGTCCGAGACCGCGGTGGTCGGCACCGGCCCGAACTTGGTCACCGACGATGACGTGTCGTAGCCGACCGACGGCGTGATCACGAAGCTGGCGCCGTCGGCAAACAGGCGCGTGTAGCGGAGAAAGCCGCGATAGAAGCTGGTGTCGTCGTTCTCCGAGCGCACCTGGGCCGGATCGCTCGACGGGATCGAGCGCCGCAAGTGATCGTCCGACGCCAAAAAGACGACGTCGATGTTCTCGTCCTTGCCGAGGCGAATGTTCATCATCGCCTGGTAGTCGTCGTAGCGCGGGATGGGAAAGTAGTCGCCGATGTCCTTGGACGTGACGCCGGCGAGGATGCGATCGAGATAGCTGTAGCGTCCCGCGATGCCGATGCGCACTTTGGGCGAGAGCGTCGCCGTCAGCATCCCCGAGGCGTCGAGCACGTCGGCCGACGCGTAGCCGTGCACGCCTTTTTGCGGCAGCGCGCGCGTCTCCACGCGCACCAGGCCGCCGAGGCCGCGGCCGTATTCGGCGCCGTAGCCGCCGGGCAAGAGATCGATCGAGCGCACCAGATCGCCGTTCATCGTCGAGCGCAGCCCGCCGACGTGATAGAGCGCCGGGATCTCGACGCCATCGACGTTGACGCGCGTGTCGGCCGGCGCCGAGCCCCACACGATGAGCGCGCCCGAGCCGAGCGCCGAGCGCGCCACGCCCGGAAGGTTCTGCACGACCTTGAGCGTGTCGCCCTGCGTGCCGGGAACGCGCCGCGCCTCCTCGGTGCGGATGACCATCTGCACCGATTCCTTCTTGATGCGCGCCGCGCGCACCACGGTCTCCTCGTCGATGCCTTCCTGCCGCTCCTCGACGAAGTATTTGACGATCTTCTTTTGATCCTTCTCGATCGTCTCTTCGGTGGAGACGGTGACGAGCTTGTCGCCCGAGAGCTGCACCTTGTGCACGCCGAGGGGCAAGTCGAGGAACTCGAAGTGGCCGTTCTCGTCGGTCTGCGCGGTCCGCCCGGTCTCGAGCGTCACGGCGACGCCCTTCATCGGCTTCTTGGTGAAGCGCTCGAGCACGCGCCCTTCGAAGTTGACCTGCGGCCCGAGCTTGACCATCTCGGTCTTGATGGCGAACGCGTAGCGATAATCGATCTTCACCGGCGCCGGCTTGCCGTCGACCTCGGCCGGCTCGAACACGAACTGCTTCGCCGCAGCGACGGCGGCGGCATCGAAGTCGGCGCCCGCCGACTGTACGACGCCGACGTTGCCGACCTTGCCGTCGGCGCCGATCTCGATCGACAGCAGCACCGACGCCGTCACGCCGGCCGCCTTCTTGTCGGCGGGATATTCCGCTTCGACGAAGTGCGAAAGCCGAGGCGCCTTGGTCACGCGCGGCGCCGGCTCGACGCCCTCGTCGCCGCCGGCCGGCGTCTCTTGCACATCCTGCGCGAGAGCCGAACCGGCGAGCAGCATCACGACGGCGAGCGACGAAGCGGCGTGGCGCAGCGTCAGTCTCCGAGCTCGAAGCGGCGCGCGAGCGTGAACACGCCGCCGGCCATCGGCTTGCCGCAGCGCATCGACGGCTTGAAGGTCCACGTCTTGACCGCGGCGACGGCGGCGGCGTCGAGCGCGGCGTCGACCGAGCCTTGCACCTCGACGCCGGCGACGGAGCCGTCGGCACCGACGGTGATGCGCAGGATGAGCCGCCCCTCGACGCCGTTGGCGCGCGCCTCTTGCGTGTACTCGATCTCGCTCGGGCGGGTCAGCGGCGACGGCTTCGACGGCGCCTCGGTGCAGTTGTCGTCTTCCGGATTGCCCTTGGCGCTGCCGCCGAGCACCTTCTCCTTCGCCTTCTCGTGCGTCGCCTGCTTGGCCGGAGCATTGGCCTTCGGCGCGACGGGACCCTTGGGCCCCACGTCGATGCCGGGCGCGCTCGAGTTGTCCATCGTCAACCCGCTGTCGACGGGCGCCGGCGCCGTCTCCGTCGAGTGCGTCGGCGCGTTCTTCAGCGGCGTCGGCTCGGGTGTCGGCTCGACGCGCGGCTTGGCCACGATC
>DASXOU010000877.1:0-14991 GCA_036494045.1 Polyangia bacterium
CTCGCCGCCGCTCATCGCGCCGGCGTCGACGAGCACATCGTCATGCTCGGCGAGGAGCGCATCTTGATCGCCGACGCCTCGGTTGAGGACGACGGGCAGGCCGACCGCCAGGTACTCGGCGACCTTGACGGGCGAGGAGGCGATCTTGGAGAACTTCGCCTCGGCGAACGAGACCGCGGCGTCGGCGCCGGCGAGCATCGCCGGCATCTCTTCGGGCGCGACCGAGCGAATCGCGACGTCGCCGTCGGCGATGCCGAGCTCGCGCAGCGTCGCGCGCAGCCGATCGGTGGGGGCGCGCGACAAGACGGCCAGGAGCGCCGGGCGTCGACGGCGCAGAGCGGCGAACAGCTCCGCCATCTGCCGCTCGCAGTACCAGGCGCCGAGGTTGCCGGCGTAGGCGAGCACGAAGCGGTCGCCGGCGTTCAGCGTCGCGCGCGTACGTCGGCGTGCTTCGTCGTCGATGACGAAGCGCCCGGTGTCGACGCAGCATGGGATCACCTCGACCGGGGTCCGATCGCCGACGAGACGCGCCTCGTCGCGCAGCCAGCGGCGCAGTCGCTCGGTCAACGCGACGACGGCGTCGGCGTGCGCGAACAGATGGCGTTCGGCGGCCTTGAGAATCCGATAGCGCATCGAGCTGCGCTGCCAGTGACCGAAGTCGACATACTCGTCTCCGAGCAGCCCGCGACAATCGAAGATGAAGCGCGAGCCCGGCGTCACCAGACGGACGGCGCGCGCGACCATCGCCGGAAGGTAGCTGCGCGCGTGCACGATTCGCGGGCGACGCTTCAGCGCCGAGGCCAAGAGCGAGCCGAAGGCGCGCAGTGATTCATCGATCTTGGTGGCGAGCGCGTGCGACGGGCTGCGGCGCGACCAGTGGTAGGCGATGCCGTTGTCCGACAGCTCCCGCTGCGTGCTCGCGATCTGCGCCTCGCTGGCGTCCGCCGGCTCGAACGCGACGATCTCGATGGACCAACCGGCGCCGGCCAGGCCGCGCAGATAGGGCACGACTTGCGAGCGGCCGAGCGGCTCGCTCATGCCGGTATGGGAGACGTAAAGGGCACGCATCTGGGGCGAAGAGCTCTGGAGGGTTAGTGGTCGACGCCGCGCGCGACGTTCAAAACCAAGTATACGTGAGTCTTGACGATTGCCAAGGCGCGGCCGGCTCAGCCGCCGAGCTGGCGGTAGGCGGCCAGGGTCGCGTCGGCGGTCCGCTCCCAGGTGAAGAGGCTGGCGCGGACCCGCCCGCGGCGGGTCAGATCGGCGCGCAACGCGCTGTCGCTGATGATGCGGCCGAGGGCGTCCGCGATGGCGTCGGTGTCGAGCGGGTCGATGATGAGCGCGGCGTCCCCGACGACCTCTTGCAGCGAGCCGCCCGTCGAGCAGATGACGGGGCAGCTTTGCGCCATGGCTTCGACGGGAGGCAGGCCGAAGCCTTCGTACTGCGAGGGATAGGCGAGCGCGGTCGCGCCCGCGTACAGTCGGGCGAGGGCGTCGTCGTCGCCGCCCGTGAAGTCGACACGGCCCGTCAGCCCGAGCTCGTCGATGCGCCGCCGTTCCGCATCCGACGGCGGCCCGCCGCCGAACGCGATCAGACGAAAGGCGGCGGCTGGCCGGCTGCGCGCGAGTGCCTCGAGCAGGCGATCGAAGTTCTTGTATCCCGCGCGGCCGCCGACGAACACGAAGTACGGCGCGGTCGCTGCCGCGGTCACCGCCACCGGTCGCGCACGCACGCCGAGATGGGTGACGACGATCTTCGAATCGGCGATGCCGAAGATTTCGACGAGGTCGCGCTTCGTCGAATGCGAGATCGACAAGATGAGATCGGCGCGATTGCACCAATCGCGCTTCCTAGCCGTCGTCGGATCGGCGGCGGCGAAGTCGGACGGGTAGCGCTCGTGAATCATGTCGTAGACGGTGAGCACGACCTTGCGATGCGCCGGCGCCGTGCCGCGAAAATAGCTCTTGTGGAAGAGCGCATTCGCCGGCGCCAGGCGCTGCCACAAGGCTTCGGCGGCGCGCGCCGAGGCCGTCCGCAGCCGGAACGGCACGCCCGACGGCGCGTACCAACCGAGCACGCGTGGACAATCGGCGATGTGAAGATTCGCATGCAGCCCGGCGAGCACCACGCTCGGGTAGCGTCGCGCGCGCAGTTGTCGCTGCAGCTCGGCGAAGTAGCGCGAAATGCCGCCTTGCTTTTGCGACTGGAAGATGTCGCTGCTGAACGCGACGCTCACGTCGGGCAACCTAACATTTCGCGACCATGGGGGCGATTGGACAAGAGCCGGGGAAGCGGAGTAGATTGGCGCGCTTCGAGGGAAAAAGCGTGAGCATCGTCGACAAACGCGTCCTCGTGATCGCACCGCACTGCGACGACGAGACCTACGGGATGGGCGGCACCATCCTCAAGCTGCGCGCGCGCGGCGTGCAGGTCTTCTGCTGCATCGTCGTTTGCGGCGACTTGCTGTTCGAGCACACCAACACGACCATCACGCGCGAAGAGCGTGTCGCCGAGTTCGGCGCGGTGCTCAAGCGGCTCGGCTGCGAAGGCACGGTGCTGCCGTTCCGCCAGGAGACGCGCATGGACCAGGTGCCCATCGCCGACGTCGTCTCGGCGATCGAGCGCGTGCAGGACGATATCTGCGCCGACACCTGGTACATGATCGGTCCGTCGTTCCATCAGGACCACCGGGTCGTCTTCGAGGCGGCGCAGGCGGCCGCGCGCCCGACGCGGCGCAACTGTCCCGCCAAGATCTTTCGCTATGAGCTGCCGACCTACTCGGGCAATCCGCGCGAGTGGAACTTCATCGCGCACATCTACGAGGACATCGGCCCCTTCCTCGAGGACAAGCTGGCGGCGTGCGCGCTCTACAAGTCGCAGATCCGCCCGCAGGGAATGCTGTCGCTCGACGCCATTCGTCGCTTCGCGCAGGCGCGCGGCTTCGAGTCGCGTTGCGAAGCTGCCGAATGCTTCGAGGTGGTTCGGATCATTCGTTGAGCCTGCGCATCTTGCACGTCATCGAGTCGATGGCCATGGGCGGCGCGGAGCGGCACCTCGCCAACTTGTTGCAGCCGCTCGAGCAGCTCGGAGTGGAAAATCAGCTGGTGACGCTGTGGTCGGGCGACGCCTATATGGATCACGTTCGCCCCTATGCGGCGGTCCACGATTGCGGGCTGCGGCCGCGCCGCGTCGCACCGGCGATCCCGGCGTTGATCCGCTTCGCCCGTGAGGCCGACGTTGTGCACACGCAGCTGCCGTGGGCCGACATCGCCGGGCGGGTGGCGGCGATCGCGACGCGCCGCCCGTCGGTGACGACGCTGCAGACCACCTGGTACGACCGGCAGAACGTCGCGACGTTCGAGCCCAACGTGCAGCGGCGCGTGCGGCTCGTGCGTCGCATCGATCGGATCACCGCGCGCTCGACCCGCCGCTTCTTCGCCGTCTCCGAAGCGACGCGGCGAACGTACGTGCAGGAGCTCGGAATCGCCGCCGAGCGCATCCAGGTCATCCCCAACAGCGTCGATCTCGGCCAATTCAACGGCGCGCTGGCCGAATCGCGCGTCGAGGCGCGCGCCCGCTTCGGCATGGCGCCCGACGAGATCGCGACGGTGATGGTGGCGCGCCTCGTCGCTCCCAAGGGACACGCCCACGCCATCGAGGCAGTGCATCTCGCCGCCGCGCGGTTGCCCGTCAAGCTGTACATCGCTGGCACCGGCCCGGAGGAGCAGCGGTTGCGGGCGCTCGCTGCCGAGCGCAACGCGCCGGTCGTCTTCCTCGGCGCGTGCACCGAGGTGCCGTCGCTGCTGAGCGCATCCGACCTGTTCCTCTTTCCCTCGGTCATCGAGGGGATGCCGCTGGCGCTCATCGAGGCGATGGCAATGGGGCGCGCCGCGCTCTGCTCCGACATTCCGGAGAATCGCGAAGCGGGCGGCGACACCGTCGCCTATTCGCCGGTGGGCGACGTCGCGGCGCTCACCCGCGCCTGGTCGGACCTGGCGCTCGACGCCGCACGACGCGCGCAGCTGGGCGCGGCGGCGCAGGTGCGGGCGCGGCGCTTCTCGTCGCAAACGATCGCCGCCGAGCTGCTGCGCGCGATCGAAGAGGTGCTGCGGCAGGAGCGGGCACGAGGCCATGTGGTCGCCCGTTAGAGACTACAACTTCCCGGTTCACCAGCTGCTCGACGCGGCGGCGCGCCGCCACCTGCGCGATTTTTCCGGGCGCGTCCTCGACATCGGCTGCGGCACGTCGCCGTACCGTCGCCATCTGCCGCCGTCGGCCAGCTACGTCGGCATCGATCGCGCGCGGCAGCCGGACGCGCGCGCGCGTGCCGCCGTCGAGACGCTGCCGTTCGCCGACGCGGCGTTCGACGGCGTCATCTGCACGGAGGTGATCGAGCAGTCGCGCCGTCCGTGGCAGGCGCTGGCGGAGATCGCGCGCGTCCTCCGTCCCGGCGGACGGCTGTACCTGACTGCGCCCTTCGACTGGCACTTCTTCGACGAGCCATACGATTATTTCCGCTTCACGACGCACGGCGTGCGCGCGCTCCTCGAGGACGCAGGCTTCGTCGTCTCGACGGTCGAGCGCGTGGGCGGAATGTTCAGCGCGCTCAGCGGCAAGCTGCTCGAGGAGCTGGTGCAGGGTGTCTGGCTGCGCGCGGCGAGCGCCGTCGGCATTTCGCGCGGCGCCTATTTGACCGCAGCCTTGGCGTCGCTGCCGTACAACGCGCTGTCGATGGTTCTGGCGCCGCCGCTCGATCGGCTGTCCGCGCGCAACCCCTTCTCGGTTGCCGCCGTGGCGGTGCGGCGATGAGCGCCGAGCACGAGCTGGTCATCCGCCCCGACGACCGCGTGCGCTGGAGCGACGTCGCCGACATCTGGCGATATCGCGAGCTCCTGTGGACGCTGGCGATGCGCGACGTGCGCGTGCGCTACAAACAGGCGGCGCTCGGCGTCGCCTGGGCGCTGCTGCAACCACTCCTGCAGATGGCGGTGTTCACGGTGCTGTTCCACCGCGTCGCCGGCATCTCCGCCGACGTGCCGGTGCCCTATCCGCTCTTCTGCTTCGCCGGGCTCATCGTCTGGACGCTGTTCGCCAACGGATTGTCGAACGCCAGCGACAGCCTCGTCTCGAACGCGCAGGTCGTCACCAAGGTCTACTTCCCGCGCATCGTGTTGGTGCTGGCGTCGGTGATGACGGCGGTGGTCGATTTTGCCGTCGGCAGCGTGCTGCTTTTCGTGCTCGTCCTCTACTACCGCGTGCCGCTGCACGCTTCGCTTCTGTGGGCGCTTCCGATGGCGCTCCTGGCGGCGTTCGCGGCCGCCGCCGCCGGGCTGTGGACGTCGGCCATCAACATCCAATTTCGCGACGTGCGCCACGCGCTGCCCTTCTTCATCCAGATCATGATCTACGCGACGCCGGTCTTCTATTCGACGTCGCTCTTACCGGTACGATATCGAACCTGGCTCGAGCTCAATCCGCTGGCGGCCATCGTCGACGGATTTCGTGCCGCCTGGTTCGGCACGCCGCTGCCTCTGGCGCGCGTGGCGATGGCGGCCGCCGTCATCGTTGTCGTAGCCGCGACGGGATTTCTCTTTTTCCGGCGAATGGAGCGAACGTTCGCCGACCGCGTGTGACCAAGGATCGGAGGCGCAACCATGAAGGTCGTGATTCTGTGCGGTGGTCTCGGCACGCGCTTGCGCGAGGAGACGGAGTTTCGTCCCAAGCCCCTCGTCGAGGTCGGGGGCAAGCCGATTCTGTGGCACATCATGAAGGTGTTCGGCCATCAAGGCCTGCGCGACTTCACGTTGTGCCTCGGCTACAAAGGCAACCTCATCAAGGAATACTTTCTCAACTACGAAGCGATGAACAATGACGTGACCGTGCAGCTGGGAACGCGCGCCAAGGTGAGCTACCTCGGCGAGCACACCGAGCAGGACTATTCGGTCGCGCTCATCGACACCGGAGCCGCCGCCGGCACCGGCGCTCGCGTCAAGAAGGTGGAGCGCTTCGTCGAGGGCGACACGTTCATGGTCACGTACGGCGACGGCTTGACCGACATCGATCTGGCGAAGCTGCACGCGTTTCATCGCGCGCACGGCCGCCTGGCGACGGTAACGACGGTGCGCGTCCCCAGCCGCTTCGGCGTCGTCGACACCGCCGCCGACGGCCGCGTCGAGCAGTTCCTCGAGAAGCCGACGCAAGACGCGCACATCTCGGCTGGCTTCTTCGTCTTCGACCGGCGCGTGCTCGATTACCTGCACACCGGCGACGACTGCATCCTCGAGCGCGAGCCGCTCGAACGGCTGGTCGCGGAGAAGCAGCTCATGGCCTATCGTCACCCCGGCGGCTTCTTTCCCATGGACACCTATCGCGATCACCTCGCGCTCAACGAGCTGTGGAACAGCGGAAACGCGCCATGGAAAATCTGGTGAACCGCGATTTCTGGCGCGCGCGTCCGGTGCTGGTCACCGGCGCGACCGGGCTCCTCGGCGCAGCGCTCACGCGCCACCTCGTCGACGGCGGCGCCGACGTCGTCTGCCTGGTCCGCGATTGGGTGCCGCAGTGCGAGTTGGTGTCGTCGCGCCTGATCGACCGCGTGCGCGTGGTGCGCGGCGACGTCGTCGATCAGCCGCTCGTCGAGCGCGTGCTCGGCGAGTACGAGATCGACACGGTGATGCACCTGGCGGCGCAGACGATCGTCTCGATCGCCAATCGCAATCCGATCTCGACGCTGGACACGAACATACGCGGCACCTGGGCGCTGCTCGAGGCGGCGCGCCTGAGCCCGCGCGTGCGCCAGATCGTCGTCGCGTCGAGCGACAAGGCCTACGGCGTGCAGGCCAAGCTCCCCTACACCGAAGCGACGCCGCTCGAAGGGCGCCATCCCTACGACGTCTCGAAGTCGTGCGCCGATCTGATCGCGCAGATGTATGCCACGACCTACGGCTCGCCCGTGTGCATCACTCGCTGCGGCAACTTCTTCGGGCCCGGCGATCTCAATTGGAACCGCATCGTGCCGGGCACGCTGCGCAGCGCCATCGCCGGCGAGCCTCCGGTCGTGCGCTCCGACGGCAAATTCATCCGCGACTACATCTTCGTCGATGACGGCGCGCTCGCCTACCTCGACACCGCCGAGGCGCTGGCGAGGCGCCGCGAGCTCGCCGGCGAAGCGTTCAACTTCTCGACGGGCGAGCCGCTCACGGTCTTGGATCTGGTGGCGCGCATCCTGACGGTGGCCGGCCGCAGCGATCTCGTCCCCGACGTGCGCAACGAGGCCTCGCACGAGATCCGCGAGCAGTACCTCGACGCGGAAAAGGCACGGCGGACGCTCGGCTGGAAGCCGCGCTTCTCGCTCGAGGACGGCCTGCAGCGCACGTTCGCCTGGTATCGCGATTTTCTCGGGCGCGCCGCATGAGCGCGATCTGCCGCATCTGCGGCGTCGGCGAGATCGAGCCCATTCTCTCGCTCGGCGCGCAGCCGCTGGCGAATGGCTATCGCTTGCCCGCGGAGCTCGAGCGGCCCGAGCCGCGACGTCCGCTCGATCTGGTGCGCTGCAGGCGCTGTGCGCTGGTGCAGATCACCGAAGTGGTGCCGCCCGCGGAGCTGTTCGCGCACTATCTGTACCTGTCGTCGTATTCGTCGACGATGCTGGCGCACGTCGAGGAATTGGTGACGCGGCTCGTGCGCGAGCGGTGCCTCGGCGCCGGCCATCTCGCGATGGAGGTCGCGTCGAACGACGGCTATCTCTTGCAGTTCTATCGCCGCGCCGGCGTTCCCGTGCTCGGGATCGAGCCGGCGCGCAACGTCGCCGCCATCGCCGAGCGCGAACGCGGCGTGCGCACGCTCGTCGAGTTCTTCGGCGCCGACGTCGGCCGTCAACTGCGCGAGCGCGGCGAGCGCGCCGACGTGCTGCACGCCAACAACGTCCTGGCGCACGTCGCCGATCTCAACGGCTTCGTCGCGGGCTGCCGGCTGGCGCTCGCCGACGACGGCGTCATCGTCAGCGAGTCGCCGTACCTCGGCTCGTTCCTGCGCAAGGTCGAGTTCGACACCATCTACCACGAGCACCTCTACTACTATTCGCTGACGGCGTTGTGCCGGCTGTTCGAGCGCCACGACCTCGTCATCACCGACTGCGAGCCGATCGCCATCCACGGCGGCTCCCTGCGCATCTTCGCCGAGCACGCGTCGGGCCGCCGTCGCGGCGATCGCGTCGAACGGCTCCTCGCCGAGGAGGCCGCCTGGGGCGTCGACAGCGCCGCGCCGTATGCGCGCTTCGCCGCCGACGTCGAGCGCGTGCGCAAGGAAGTGCGCGACACCGTGCGCCGGCTGCGCGCCGACGGCAAACGCGTGTGCGGCTACGGCGCCGCCGCCAAAGCGACCGTCCTCATCAACAGCGTCGGCCTCGGCACCGACGACATCGAGTTCATCTGCGACAAGAGCCCGCTCAAGCAGGGGCGCTTCATGCCGGGCGTGCCGATTCCGATCGTGCCGCCGGCTGAGCTGTTGGCGCGCCGCCCCGACTACTGCGTGCTGTTCGTGTGGAACGTCGCCGACGAGGTTCGTCGCGAGCAGGAGGATTGGGCGCAGGCGGGCGGGCGCTTCATCGTTCCGATCCCGTCGGTGCAGATCGTTTGAGAGCGCGCGCGGCCAGCTCGAGCCGCTCGCTCATCAAATCGCCCAGCGTGCTCGCCAGCGGCCGCTCGGGACCTGCGGCGCTGTTGACGCCGACGAGATAGGGCAGATCGTTGCGGCGAAGCCGCGCCGGGTCGACCTCGGTCTCGACGGTGACGCCGGCGGCGGCCGCCAGCATGTCGATCACCTCGCGCAGCGTGATCGGCCGCCCGCTCGACACGTTGTGGATGGCGCCCGACGGCTCGAGCGCCGCCAGCGTCAGGTACTTGTCGGCGACGTCGCGCACGTCCGAATAATCGCGCACGCTGTCGACGTTGCCCGTGCGCAGGACGACGTGGTGCGCGCCCGCCGTCACCGCTTCGGCGATCTGTGCCGCCATGCTCGACTCGAAGTAGCCGGTCGGGCGGCCCGGCCCGGTGTGGTTGAACGCTCGGGCGATGACGTACGACAAACTGGATCGGCGGAACCCGTGCACCAGCGTCTCCATCATCGCCTTGGCGGCCGCGTAGGGATTGAGCGGACGCAGCGGCATTCCCACTTCGGCGGGCGCATCGCGGTCGCCGTAGACCTCGCCCGACGACACCAGCAGCATCCGCGTCGGCAGCTGCAGGCGATCGATCGCCTTGAGCGCATTGAAGGTCGTGCGCACGTTCGCTTCGATCGTCTCCCACTCGCTGTCCCACGAAGTGCCCACCGACGCCTGCGACGCCAGGTGGAACAGGAAGTGCGGACGCGCCTCGGCGAACACCGACGCCACGGCCGCGGTGTCGCGCAGATCGCAGCGCAGATAGCTGATGCGCTCGTGGCGCGCTTCCGACTGCCGCCCGACGCCGAAGGTGAGCGCGCCGAGCTGGTGCAACCGCCGCGACAGATGGCCGGCGACGAAGCCGTTGGCGCCCGTCAAAAGAACGCGCTTGCCGGCGTAATGCGGAGCGAGCTCGTCGACGGTCCACGACACGCCGAGACCATAGCGCAAGCGACGACGTGCTACCAGCCGCCGCCGGTTGCGCGTCTTGACGCACCGCCGACGGCTGGTATGTTGAGGCGCGAATAAGAGCATGCTGCCGATTGTCCGCGCGACCGCATTGGCCAAGCAGTATCGCCTCGGCGCCGCGCCCGGGGGCTATCGTTCGCTGCGCGAAGTGATCACCGGCGTCGTCACGGCGCCGTTCGCCGCGCTCCGCCGCAAAGCGCCGCCGTCATTCTGGGCGCTCGAGGACGTGTCGTTCGACATCGCTGCCGGCGAAGCTGTCGGCATCATCGGGCGCAACGGCGCCGGCAAGTCGACGCTGCTCAAGATCCTGTCGCGCATCACGGCGCCGACGCGCGGCGAGGTCCGCTTGCGCGGCCGTGTCTCGTCGCTGCTCGAGGTGGGCACCGGCTTTCACGGCGAGCTCAGCGGCCGCGAGAACATCTTCCTCAACGGCAGCATCATGGGAATGACCCGCGCCGAAGTGCGCGCGCGCTTCGACGAGATCGTCGCCTTCGCCGAGGTCGGCGAGCATCTCGACACGCCGGTCAAGCGCTACTCGAGCGGAATGTACGTGCGGCTGGCCTTCGCCGTCGCCGCGCATCTGCAGCCGGAGATCCTCGTCGTCGACGAAGTGCTTGCCGTCGGCGACCTGTCGTTTCAGCGCAAGTGCCTGGGCAAGATGCAGGACGTGGCGTCGAGCGGCCGCACCGTCATCTTCGTCAGCCACAACATGGCGGCGATCTCGCGCCTCTGCTCGCGCGCGATCTTGTTGCACAAGGGCCGCATCGTCGCTGACGGCGCGGTCGCCACCGTCGTCGGCACCTACGTCTCCGGCGGCGCCGGCAGCAATCCGTCGGAGGTCGATCTCGAAGCGCAGGGGATCGCGCCCGGCGACGACGACGTCCGTCTGCTCGCGGCGCGCGTAGTCTCCGACGGAATGTCGGACAGCGCCGTCGACATCCGCCGCGCCGTCGCCATCGAGATCGACTACGAAGTGCGGCGCGAACGCTACGCGCTCCATCCGAACATCCACTTGTTCAACGAAGAAGGCGCGTGCGTGTTTGTCACCGGCGACATGGCGGTCGCCGAGAACCGCCGCCCACGGCCGCCCGGCCGCTATCGCGCGGTGGTGACGATTCCGCCGAACTTCCTCGCCGAGGGCATGCTGTCGATCGACGTCGCCATCTCGACGCTCGATCCGGTGATCGTGCACGTCGTCGAGCGCGGTCTCGTCTGCTTTCACATCCACGATCCGGGCGAAGGCGACAGCGCGCGCGGCAACTACGCTGGGCCCTTCCCCGGGGTCGTGCGGCCGCTCCTTCCGTGGCAGACTCGCCCTCTGCCAGCGCGGGAGGCGGTGTCGTCATGATCGATGGAGTCCTGGTCCAGCCGCTCAAGCGGATCCCCGACGAGCGCGGGACCGTCTCGCACATGCTCAAGCGCACCGACCCGCACTTTCGCGAGTTCGGCGAGATCTATTTCTCGTCGATCTATCAGGGCGCGATCAAAGGTTGGCATCTCCATCGCGACATGACCTTGAACTACGCGTGCATCGTCGGGCGCATCAAGCTGGTGCTCTTCGACGACCGGCCGGCCTCGTCGACGCGCGGCGAGTTGATGGAGCTGTTCCTCGGGCCCGACAACTACTCGCTCGTGGTCGTGCCGCCCGAGGTGTGGAACGGGTTCAAGGGCATGGCGCCGGAATCGATCGTCGCCAACTGCGCGACGCATCCGCACGATCCCGCGCGCTCGGTTCGCCTGAGCCCCTTCTCCGACAAAATTCCCTATCAGTGGGACGTCAAGCACCAGTGAGGGTGGCGGTGACCGGCGGCCGCGGTTTCATCGGTCGGGCGCTTCTGCGCGCGCTGGCGGCGGCGGGCCACGAAACGCTGTCGCTGGAGCGGCCGGCCTCGAGCCCGCCGGCAGCGGATGAGCGAGTCGCGCGCGTCGACTTGAGCGACGCCGCGAGCGTGCGCTCGGCGCTGGCCGACTTCGCGGCCGACGTCGTCGTGCACCTGGCCTGGTACGCGCACTCGAGCGACTACCTGACGTCGCGCCGCAATCTCGAGTCGCTGTCGACGACGCTGACGTTCGCGGCCGCCGCGTTCGACGCCGGGGTGTCGCGTCTCGTCGGCGCCGGCAGCTGTGTCGAGTACGCGGCCACCGGCGAGCTGCGGCGCGAGGACGGCCCGCTCGCGCCGACGACGCTCTACGCCGCGACCAAGCTCGGCGCCTACTTCGGATGCACCGCGCTCGGCCGCGCCGCGGGCGCCGAGGTCATGTGGGCGCGGATCTTTCACATCCACGGCCCCGGCGAGCACGCCGGTCGGCTCATCCCGCGCGTCCGGTCCGCGCTGCGCGAACGGAAGCCGTTTGCGCTGAGCCCGGGCGAGCAGGTCCGCGATCAGCTGCACGTCGACGACGTGGCCGCCGCGCTGGTGACGCTGGCGACGAGCGGAACGACCGGCGCCTACAACGTCTGCTCGGGAACGCCGGTGACGCTGCGCGCGCTGCTCACGACGCTGGCGTCGTTGCACGGTGACGCGGCGACGCTGCGCTTCGGCGAGCGCGCCTACGCGCCCGACGAGGTCATGTTCCTCGCCGGTGATTCGTCGAAGCTGCGGCGATTGGGCTGGGCGCCGAAGTACCAGACGCTGGCCGAGAGCCTGACGCACGCCGAGGCGCGCTGATGGCCGCGTGCCCCGCTTGCCGCGCCGAAGAGGTCGTTTCAATCTTCGAGCGCCTCGCAGTGCCGGTCAATCAGAACGTGCCGCTGCCGACGCGCGCCGCTGCGCTCGCCATGCCGCGTGGCGACATTTCGTTGTGCCATTGTCGTCGCTGCGGGCTGACGTTCAACGCGTCGTTCGATCCACACGAGCTCCGTTACGACGAATCCTACGAGAACAGCCAGATGTCGTCGCCGTCGTTCGAAGCGCACGTCGATGCGCTCGTCGGCTCACTGGTGGCGGCAGGCGTGCGCTCCAAGCGCGTGCTCGAGATCGGCTGCGGCAAGGGTGATTTTCTCGCGCGCTTGTGCCGCGCCGGCGACAACCGCGGGATCGGCTACGACACGACCTACGAAGGGCCCGCCACCGCCGCCGACGGCCGCGCGCAGTTCGTACGCGCCTACTACGACGGATCGAGCCTGCCCTTCGACGTTGACGTCGTCATCTGCCGCCACGTCATCGAGCACGTCGCCGACCCGGTCGCGCTCGCCGGCAGCGTGCGAAGCGTGCTCGCGGCGAGCGGCGGCGAAGCATTCTTCGAGACGCCGGCGCTGGAGTGGATCCTGGAAGGCGCGGTCTTCTGGGACATCTTCTACGAGCACGCCTGCTATTTCTCGCGCGTCGCGCTGGAGAACGTGTTCCGCCTGGCGTCCTTCGCGCCCTCGAGCACGACGCCTGTTTTCTCCGGACAATATTACTGGCTGCGTGCACGCCCGACGGCGACGGCGCCGACGCTGGCCGGCGACGACAGTCTCGAACGGCTGCAGTCGTTCGCCCGCGCGCAGCGAGAGAAGGTGGCGCGGTGGCGCGCGCGGATCGCCGGCGCCGACAAGGGCTGGGCCGTCTGGGGCGCCGGCGCCAAAGGCGTTACCTTCGTGAACGAGCTCGATGCCGACGCCAAGCTCATTCGCTATCTCGTCGACGTCAATCCGGCCAAGCACGGGCGCTTCGTCCCGGGCAGCGGCCACGAAATCCGCCCGCCGGCGGCGCTCGCCGACGGAACGGTCGGCGAAGTGATCCTGATGAACCCGAACTACGCGGCCGAATGCCGGCAGATGCTCGCCGCGCTGAACGCGTCGGTTACCCTGACCATCGCCGAGTGAGGAACGATGCACATCGAGATTGAAGGAGACGAGCTCGTCACGACGGACAAGGGGCAACGGCGCGCGCTCGGCCTCTACACGCCCGAGGCGTTTGCGCTCATTCAAGAGCTTTGGCTCAAGGTCGGGTGGTCGCTGCGCTACAGCTACGCCTTTTCGTGGTTTGGCCGGCCGATCATTCAGCTTCCCGAGGACATCATTCGCATTCAGGAAGTCATCTATGCCGTCCGTCCCGACGTGCTCGTCGAGACCGGCGTTGCGCACGGTGGATCGCTCGTGTTCTACGCCAGCCTGTTTCGCGCCATGGGTCGCGGCCGCGTCGTCGGCGTCGACATCGAAATTCGTCCGCCCAACCGTGCCGCCATCGAAGCGCACGAGCTCGCGTCGCTGATCACGCTCGTCGAAGGCGACTCGGTGTCCGACGCGGTCGTCGCTTCGGTGCGCAGCGGCATTGGCGAGCGCGACAAAGTCATGGTGGTGCTCGACTCCAACCACTCGAAGCGGCACGTCGCCAACGAGCTGCGCGCCTATGCGTCGATGGTGTCGGTCGGATCGTACATCGTCGTCACCGACGGAGTCATGGAGCAGCTCTCCGACGCGCCGGGCGGCGCGGCCGACTGGAAGAGCGACAACCCGTGCGCCGCGACGCGCGAGTTCCTCGCCGCCGACAACCGCTTTGTCCTCGAGCCGCCGGCGCCCGCTTTCGACGAGTCGAAGGTGTCGGCGCGGCCGACCTATTGGCCGCTGGCGTATCTTCGCCGCGTGAAGTAGCGCGATCGCAGCCGCCTCATGAGCTCGGCACGACCGCTCGTCAGCGTCGGAATCCCCACGTACAACCGGCTGGCGAAGCTGCAGCAGTCACTGCCGCGCGTGCTCGCTCAGACCTATTCGCCGCTGGAGATCGTCGTCTCCGACAACGCATCCGTCGACGGCACCGAGGCGTGGTGTCGCGAGCTGGCGGCGCGCGACGCGCGCGTTCGCTATCTCAGGCAGCCGCGCAACATTGGGCCGACCGCCAACTATGTCGCCGTCCTCGAGGCGGCGCGCGGCGAGCTCTACAGCGCGCTCGCCGACGACGATTGGGTCGACGAGCGCTGGGTCGAGCGCTGCGCCGAGGAGCTCCTCGGCGACCCGTCGCTCGTGCTCGTGACCGGCCGCGCGCGCATGCACGAGAGCGGACAGTTCGTGCGCGACGGCGTCAAGATGGATCTGCTCGACGAGTCGCCCGCCGATCGCGTCGTGCGCTATTACGAAGAGGTCGTCGAGAACACCGTCTTTCACGGCGTCGTCCGGCGCGACCGCGTGCTCGCGCTGCCCCGCCTGCCCAACACCATGGGCGGCGATTGGCTGTTCATGGCGTCGATCGCGTTCACCGGGCGCATGAAGACGATCGAGTCGACGAGGATCGTCAAGCACGCCGGCGGCGCCAGCCGCACGTTCGATCACATCGCCGACGTGCTCGGGCTGTCGCCGCTGCAGAAGCGGTTCGCGCTGGAGAGCATCGCCGTCTCGGCGGTGGCCGACATCGGTTGGCGCTCGCCGGTCTACCGCAGCCTG
>DASXOU010000878.1:0-1502 GCA_036494045.1 Polyangia bacterium
ACAAGGGCTCGGTCAATCTCGAGGAGCAGTACCAGAAGTTCGGCGGCTTCCCCATCCTCGCCGCCAACTACGAGTTCTCCGATCCGAACGATTACACGCAGCCAAAGCTCAACGACATCATCCACGACTGGACCTCGACCAATGTCGGCGGTCTGCGCATCGGCATCATCGGCCTCGGCAACCTGTCGTCGATCGAGGGCATCATCGAGGGAGGCAACACGCTCGGCGTGCGCCCCATCGACGCGACGCAGGCGATTACCAACGCGGTGCAGGTCATGCGCTCGCAGGTCGACGTGCTCGCCATCGTCTCGCACCTCGGGCTCGACGAGGACGAGGGCGTCGCCGCCGGCGCCGCCGAGAGCGAGGATCAGAACACCGCCGTCGCCGTCGACGGCGTCGACATCATCTTCGGCGGCCACCTGCACATCGTGCTCAACCCGCCGAAGGATCTGCCGCACATCGACGCCACCGACGGCCACGTCAGTGGCCACACGGTGCTCTGTCACTCGGGCGCGTTCGCCAAGTACGTCGGCCGTCTCGACCTCGTCATCCACGTGGCCGATCCGAACGTCGCCGGCGACAAGTCGGGCGTCAAGGCGTACACGTACCGCATCATCCCCATCGACGACACCATCCCGTCCGATCCGGCGATGGACAACATGCTCGAGCCGTACGAGCTCAAGATGAACGCGTTCCTCAACTTGAACCAGGTCTACGCCGTCGTGCCGTGCTTGACGGCCGACGCCGGCAACTGCCCCAAGACGCAGCGCAACGACAACAACGGCGGCGACTCGCAGCTCGGCAACCTCGTCGCCACCGCGATGCGCATTCGCACCGGCGTCGAGGCCGACTACTCCGTCACCAACTCGCTCGGTATCCGCGCCGACTTCGAGTCGGGCCCGCTCAACCTCGAAGAGATGTACAACGTCTTTCCGTTCGACAACACGATCACGACGATGGAGCTGTCGGGCGACGAGACGCAGCAGATGCTCGACTTCATCGCCGCGCGCTCGGCCGAGCGTGGCTGCCGTACGCAGGCGCAGGTCTCGGGCATCTACTTCGACGCCATCTGCGCCACCGACGACACCGATTGCAACACGCGCCTCGGCCCCGGCCAACCGTGCGCCAAGAACATCTTCCTCGGCGATCACTGCCGCATGCCCGACGGCACCTTCAACGGCACGTCGTGCAAGCCGCTCAACCCGTTCGGCGAGTACCGCGTCGCCGTCAACGACTACATCGCCGCCGGCGGCTCCGGCTTCTCGGTGCTCAAGCGCAACACGACCAAGTTCAACACCGGCATCTCGCTGCGCGACGCGCTGGTCGACTACATCCGCACGCTGACGGTGCGCTGCGACACCACCGACTACACCAACATCGTCGGCGTCGCCTGCAAGGACGCGCAGGGCGAGACCTTCGACTGCAGCAGCAGCTGCTGCTGCCACTCGTCGGATCCCAACGCCGACCAACAGGCCTGCGCCACCGACTGCGACGCCTACCAG
>DASXOU010000879.1:0-1744 GCA_036494045.1 Polyangia bacterium
AGAACTTGGTTGCGGCGAACGCGGGCGACCCGGCGAGAAGAGCGAGAGCGAGGATTAGTCTACGCATGGTCGGGCATGGTACCGTGCGCGCGCTCCTCATGGAAGGCGACCCGACCGGCACGAGCGCAGTGGAGTGGATCATCCGGCTGGCGCTGTTCGCGCTCGCGGCAGCAGCGGTATGGACCGTGTTCGGCGACGATATCGCGCAATTTGTCGGCCGCTAGGCCGTGCATGATTGACAGGTAGTATTACTTGACGCGATTGCGGATTTACTCGTACAGTTACGCGGGTTAATTAGCATTCTCCTGAAGGAGCCGACGAGCGAATGTTCGCGATCGTGGTGAACGAAAAAGGCGGCGAGCAGAAGCGCCTCGAGTTCGACAAGCCCGAAGTGACCATCGGTCGCGTGCAGGGGAATGACATCATCCTGCCGAAGGGCAACGTCTCGAAGCGGCACTCGCGCATCGTGCTCAAGGACGGCAAGTTCATCATCGTCGACTTGAAGAGCACCAACGGCACCTACGTCAACGGGCGCAAGATCACGAGCCCGCTCGTCGTCAAGGGCTCCGACAAGATCTACATCGGCGACTTCATCCTCAGCATCGAGGAGCTCGCCGCGGGCGCGGTCGCGTCGGACGATTCGGCGTCGATGGGCGCGCGTCCGCGCTCGGCGACGATTCCGCCGCCGCCGCCGGCGCCGCGCGGGCGACCGTCGACGTTGCCGGGTACGGACGAGGAGGGCGAGCCGATGGGCGCGCCGCCCGCCGCCGGCATGGGCCCCATGGGCGACGAAGAGTCGGGCTCGTCGGAATTGCCCGAGCCGGTGTCGCGTCCGCCGCGTCCGAGCCAGGTGCCGCTCGGTGGTGGCCCGGCGTCGGTGACGCAACCGCCGGCGCCGCTGCCGCCGCCGGCATCGCCTGCTGCGCGCTCGCCGTCCCAGCCGCCGCCGTCGCTGGCTCCGGCGCCGCGTCCGGCGTCGCGTACCGATTTGCCGTCGATGGCGCCACGTCCGTCGCCCGTCGCTGCGGCGGTTCCGGCGCCGGCTCCGCGTCCGGCGCCGCCGCCGTCGCGTCCGCCCGTCAGCGCGCGTCCGCATGCGGCGCCGCCGATGGCGAGCGCGCCGTCGACGCGCCGGCAGGCGAGCTACGCCAGTGGCGCGGGCGAAGATCAGAAGCGCCAACGCATCTCCGATTGCATGCGCGAGCTGTCGGCGCGCCTCTCGCTGCAGCTCGATCTGGCGTCGCGTGGTCCCGACTTTGCGGCCGACGACGATCTGTGGGCGCGCGCGGAGTCGACCGCGGGTCAGCTCGTCGATCAGCTCTCGGCCGACGGCAGCTTGCCGGCCGGCGTCGAGGCCGACGCGCTGTCGAAGGACGTCGTGCAGGAGACGCTCGGAACCGGGCCGCTCCAGGAGCTGCTCGCCGACGACACGGTGCGCGAGATCGCGGTGGCGCGGCACGATCGCATCTTCGTCGAGCGCGAGGGCATGCTGACGCTGGCGCCCAAGTGGTTCTCGTCGCCGGAAGCGGTCGAGCGGGTGCTGCAGCGCATGTTGACGCGGGCGGGTCGCTCGCGCGATCTCGACGCGGCGCGATCGAACGGCATGCTCGTCGAGGCGCGCGTGGAGAATGGCCTGTTGTTGACGGCGGCGCTGCCGCCGTTGGCGGCGCGCGGTCCCGCGATCACGATTCGTCGTCCGCGGCGCGAAGCGGTCAAGCTCGGCGATCTGGTCGGGCAGGGCCTC
>DASXOU010000880.1:0-12202 GCA_036494045.1 Polyangia bacterium
AATCCTTTTGCGTCTTCGGTGCGATCCACCGACACGTTGATCGCGTCCTCGAGCGTCCGCGCCGCCTCGTGATCGGGCACCGCCTTGCCGTGCTCGGCCACCAGATCCTTGGCCAACAGAATGTTGGTCCGCAGCTCGCTCAGCGCATCATTAATCCCGCTATAGGCCTCTTCGGCCTTCTTCTTGATTTCCTGAATCTGTCCGTTGGACGCGTGCCCATCGCCGGTAGCCGCTTGCCCGCCGCCTGTCGCCTGTTGGCCGACGATCTTCTCCAGCCGCGCCACCTCTTCCTCGAGCTGATGCACGCGCGCCTCCGCCGGCACGGAGATCTCCGCCGTCGAATCGACCAGCTGCGGATGATTGGCCTCGGCCACCATCGCCGGCGTCGCGCCGGCCGCCGCCTCGCGCGACACCTTGAGCTCGAGCTCCATCTCGGCCGCGCGCTTCTTCTCGCGATCGGCGTCGACGATCGCGCGATCGGCCGCCTGCGCCGCCGTCTCGCGGGCCTTGTTCGCCTCGGCGAGCGCCTCTTCCGCCTTGACGCGCGCCGCCTCCGCCTTCGCCAATTTCTCCTCGAGCCGCGCGCGCGCCGCGTCGATGGTGCCCTTCGACTGCATCGCCGAGGCGCGCTCGATGTCGACGCGCGATAGCTTCTCCTCGAGCTCGGCGCGCTCGCGTTCGGTCGCGTCCAGCCGCTCGGTCGCGCGCGTACGCTCGCTCTCGACCTTGCGCAGCTCGACCTTGAGCTCGCGCAGCTCGGTCGCCAACCGCACGTGCTCCGAGTTGTCGCCGCCGCCACCACCGCCGCCGCCGCCGCCGTCGGAGAGCATGCGCGCCAGCCGCCGCTGCTCCTCCTCGAGCGCCTCGACCTGATGGTTCTGCCGGATCACCTTGTCGCGCAATTCGTCGCGCTCGTTCTTGAGCTGCACGAACTCGCGCTGCGCCCGCTCCTTGTCGGCGCGCATGTCCTTGACCGCCGTCTCCAGCGCCATCAAGCCTACCCGGCGCTCCTCGAGGATGCGCTCCTGCTCGTTGATGACCTCGCGCAGCTGATCGAGCTCGGCGATGCGCGTGTTGAGCTCCTTCCAACCCTCGTCCTTGGTCTTGCCGACCTCGGCGAGCTTGCCGCGCATCTCCTCCATCATCTGCTTGGCGCGCTGCACGTCCTCGTGCGCGCGCTCGAGCTGGCGGTCGCGCGCCTGCATCTCGTCGGAGAGCTCCTCGACGCGCTGCTTGTTGGTCAGGTGCTCGCCCTTGAGCGCCTCGAGCTCCTCGCGCAGCTCGTTGCCCACCTTGGTGAGCGCGTGGATCTCGTCGTCCTGCAGCGATTTCTCGCGCTGCAGCTCGCCCAGCCGATCGCGATAGGCCAGGTTCTCCGCGCGCAGCCGCTGCAGCTCGGTCTGGTTGGCCTCGTTGCGATGCTGCGCCGACTCGAGCTCCTGCGACGCCTCGCGCAGCCGCGCCGCCAACATCTCGCGCTCCTGCGACGCCTGCTGCAGCTCGTAGTCCTTCTGCTGCATCAGCGACGCCGGATTGAGCCCGCCGCCGCCCGACAGCGACGGATCGACCTGCACCGATCCCTGCGCCGGGATCGACATCGTCCTCGGCTTGCCGCCGACCGGCTGCGCGTCCGCCGTCTCGACGAAGCGCACCTGCAGCGTCCCGCAGCGCACCACGTCGGCGTGGTTGAGCGCCTGCTTCTGCACGCGCACTTCGTTGACGAAGGTGCCGTTCGACGAGCCCAGGTCCTCGACGAACCATTTGCCGCCGGCGAACGAGATCTTGCAGTTCTTGCGCGAGACCATCGCGTCGTCGGTGCGCACCGCGCAGTCGGCGCCGCGGCCGAGAAAGCTGCCGTCGGGCAAGATGTCGACCGACGCGTCGCGTCCGTTCCCGTCGCGATATAAGAGCTTGCCGCCCACAGTCGCCTCCTAACCGAACCTAGACTCGAAAGACGATCTCGGTCGTACCGACGCGAATCACGTCGCCGACCTCGAGCTTGCGCCGCGCCACCTTCTCGCCGTTGACGTAGACGCCATTGGTCGAGCCGAGATCGGCCAGCTCATACCCGCCGTCGACGCGCTTGATGCCGATGTGCTTGCGCGACACGCCGGTGTCGGTGAGCAGCACCGTGTTGCCCGCCACCGATCCGATGGTCGTGACGTCGCGCTCGAGGTTCACCGTCTGTCCGACCAGAGGCCCCGACACGAACTCGAGCTCGGCGCGCTTCTCGGTCGCCGCCGCGCCGCAGAAACGGCACTTGTCCCACGACGGCAGCATCACGCGCCCGCAGCTGCGGCACGGCCGCTCCTTGGGCTTCTTCTTGCGCAGCGCCGCCACGACGAGCAAGAGCACGCCGAAGCCGACGACGCCGCCGATGATGGCCGGCAGACCCCACGGTGGCAGCGACGCGAGCGAAATCGGTTGCGCCGCCAGCAGCATGGCTACGTGATCGACTTGAACTTGAACTCGGTGCGTCCGAGCCGGAACAGATCGTTGTCGATGAGCTCGTGCTCGCGTACCTTCTTGTCGTTGACCACGATGCCGTTGGTCGAGCCCAGGTCGAACAGCTTGAACGAGCCGTTCTCGAAGCGCACCTCGCAGTGGTGCGACGACATGAACTGATCGTCGACCTTGACGTCGCAGTCGCCGCCGGTGCCGATGAGCGTGCGCGACGGCTTGAGCTTGAAGGTCTGGTCGGCGTGCTTGCCCGACGTCGCCACGATCCAGCCCACCGCCGGCGCGCCGCCCGACACGTTGACGTTGAGCGCCATCGTCTTCATCGGGCCGGCCGGCGCCGCCGCCGGCGCGGCTGCCGCCACCACCGGCTCGGCCTCGGGCATCTCCTCCGGCTTCTCGCGGAAGATCAGCCACGCGATGAGCCCGATGAGCCCGATGCCACCGACGATGATGAGCGCCCACAGCCACCAGCGCGAGCCGCCCGACTTGCCCGCGACCGGGTGCACCGGCTTCGGCAGCTTCTCGCTGACCTCGACCGAATAGGCGTCGTGCCCGTTGTTCGACGCCAGCGCCTGAAACGTGTGCAGCTTGTTGTCGCCGCCGACGAGCGGCAGGTCGAACGTGGCCACGTACTGCTTCTTGATCTCGTCGATCACGTTGGCGAAGTGGTTCGAGATGTCGCTCGCGGTCTTGCACACGCGATCCTGGCCGAGCGATGTCCGCGCCAGCGTCGTCAGCCCGCGCAGCCGGCTCTGATCGAACTCGTTGTAGCCGATGGTGTCGATGACCACGCCGGCCTCGAACGCGCGCTTGCCGATCGAGCTGAACGTGCGCGCGTCCATGTCGATGTCGCTGCCGTCGGAGAAGAGCACGATCAGCTTGCGCTCGCCCTTGGGCGCGCCGCCGAGCAGATCGATCGCGGTGCGCACCGCCGCCATCATGTGCATCTCGGGCGACTCGGGATCGATCGACATCGCCGTCTTGGCCGCGCTCTCGACGTCGGCGGGGGCGCCGAACTCCGCCAGCCGCTTGGTCTCCGACGAGTAGCCGAGCAGCGCCGCCTTCGACTTCGCCGGTAGCGAATCGGCGAGCGCCGCGATCGCGCTCTTCTCGGAGTCGATCACCGACTGCATCGCCGGCCCGATCTCGGCGACGATGACGATATTGATCGGATCCTTGGTCTCGTCGTAGGTCGTGAGCGTGGCCGCGGTGCCCTGCTCCGCCGAATCGACGACGACCTTGAAGTCTTCCTTCGCGCGTCCGACGATCGGACGCCCTTCGCCGTCGACGTAGGTCATGTACAGCTTGATCGTCGGCGACTGCTTCAAGTCCATGCGCTCGAGGCGCAGCTTGTCGGCGGCGTGCGCGCTGCCGGCCGCCGACAACATCATGGAAAATGCGAGGGACGCGAACAGAGCGTGGTTGCGCATGGCTTAGCTCATCGACTTGAACTTGAAGTTGACACGACCGAGCCGGACACTGTCGTTGTCGATCAGATCGCTGTTGCTGACGCGCTTGTCGTTGACGAAGGTGCCGTTGGTCGAGCCGAGATCGTTGATGCGGAAGCCCTGGCTCGTGGCCATGAACTCGCAGTGGCGGCCGCTGATCGACGGATCCTTCATGATCGCGTCGCAGTCGCCCGCGGTGCCGACGACCGCACGCCCCTTGAGCTGGAATAGCTCTCCGGCTTGCGGCCCGTCGAGCGGCACCAGCCAGCCGACGCCCGACCCTTGCACGGCGCCGCCGCCGCCGCCGCCGCCCATGTCGATCGCCATCGTCCGCATTTTGCCGCCGCCGCCGCCCGTCGGTGCCGGCGCCGCCGCCGCGGGGGCGCCCGGCGCTTCCGACCAGCCGCAATAGGGGCACTGGTCCCAGCTCGCGTGCAGCTTCTCGCTGCAGGAGGGGCATTTCTTCTTCTTCGAGAAGAGTCCCATTTTCGCTGCCTTCTTCTGTCCGTTCGCCGCTTTTGCCGTCTTTGCTTTTTGGGCGACCTGCCCCGCCTTGCCTGCCGCGTTCTTGTACTGATCGCCGAGGTTCTTGATCCGATTGACGTCGCCCTTGATCCCGCCCTTGATGTTGGCGACGGACGACGTCTCCTTCCGCATGAAGTCGAAGGGCGCCTTCAAGAACTTGATGATCGGATCCAGGAACATGATTTCAGCGAGATCCTATCATTTCGTCGCTCATTTCGGCTGGTAGAACCAATAACGGAACATATTGATATCGCGCCCCGCCGTGCCCGCGTTCTGCTTCACCGTCACCTTGTCTTTGGTGATGAGCTCGCCCGCGATCACATACGGCCAGTTGCGCCAGCGATGCACGCGATCGGTGCCCGCGCACGAGCAGACACCCGCGTTCTTCCCGTCGACGAAGAACTCGATCTCGTAGTCGCCGTAGACGTAGTCCATGCGCCGCACCACCGCGAGCGGCTTGCCCGGCTTGAGCCCCGAGACGTTGAACTGCGTGTAGCCGCCGACGTGCGCGCGGCCGACGTCTTCGATCACCGTGCCGTCGGGATACTTCAGCTTCTGGCGCGAGCGATACGAATCCTTGGCGTCGTTGATGACGAGCGCGTGCTTCTCTTCGGAGTCCTTGTCCATGACGTCGATGGTGTCGACGCGTGTCCACGTCTGCCCATCGACGTCGAGCTCGGTCGGCAGATCCATCTGCGCGATCGCCTTGACCGCTTCCCAATCGATGGTGCCCGCCTTCTTGGGCGCGCCCGGCCGCGGCGCGTCGTCGAGCTGCACGGGCGGCCCGCCGGCGAAGACGCTGGCGACGATCTCGCCCGCCTTCTGCTGATACGCGCACATGTTCTGCAGCGCGTCGGCCGTATAGCGCCGCTCGCCCATCAGGCCCTTCAAGATCTCCACGTGCTTGCGGAAATCCGCGAACTCCTTCTTCTGCGCCAGCGTCGGGTGGTTGACCTCGACGTCGACGGCGACCTCCTGCTGCATCTCGAGGATCAGACCCATGACGTCGAACACGTTGCGCAGATCGAGCTGATCGGCCGCCGCCAGCGCGCTCGCCGACAAGATCGCCGACAAGGCGTCGTGCGCCGTCTGCACCTTGCCGTCGCGCGCCATGTGGAAGAACGCGCGCCGCTGCGCCTGCAACACGGTATGAATCCGCTGCTTCGTCGTCGTGTCGAGGAACGATCCCGACACGCCGGCGCGCGGCGCCCAGCGCAGATCGATCTCGTTGGCCTTCGGATCGTTCGGATCGCGCGCGTCGCGGATGCGCGTCGCCCCCTTCTCGAGGAGGATGCGCGCCAGCTCGACCTCCTGCTTGATGTCGGGCGACGTCTGCGAGATCTCGACCTTGCAGCTCTCGAGCACGCGGCGATGGCCCTTGTACTCGAGGTTCTCCTTGTAGGCGATGAAGTCCGAGAGCTCCTCGACGAAGCGCAAGACCACGTACAGCGTCTGCGGCAGCTTGTATTCCTCGGGGATGATCGTCTTGATCTGCGTCTCCCACAGGACCAGATCGTTCCCCTGCCCGTCGAGCGCGTAGCCCGGCTGCACCTCGAACGACAAGTCGCCGCGCGCGCGCGCCGTCACCTTCAGCTCGCCCGCGTAGCCCGGCACGATGCCCGGCGCGTGGCACAAGCGATTGTGCAGCTTGCGCTTGTCGAGGTGATAGCGCTCGGCATCGTTCCAATCGTGCTCGGTGGTGAGGAACCCCTTGAAGAAGTTGATCCTCTTGAAGCCCTGCGCTTTCGCGTCGCGTTCGGTCGCCATTTACTTTTTCTCCGGATCCTTCTTTGGATCAGGCTTCGCGTCTTCGCGCCCGACCTTCGTCTTCTTGGCGTCCTTGTCGTCCGCCTTCTTCTTGTCGTCTGCCTTTTCTGATGCTTTTTCCGGCGCTTTTTCCGGCGGCGGCTCGATCTCGGTCTTCATGACTTCCATCGCCTGCGTCGCCGAGATCGGCGCCATCTCGCGCGCCGCGCCTTCGAACCCGCCCGCCTTCGACGAGCGCGGCCCTTCCTTGCCCTCGACGGGCGCCAGATCCGCGCGCGGCGCCTTCGGCAAGGGCGGCTTGGTGCGCGGCATCGGCTGGAAGGCCGCGTCGATCTCCATCATCTGCGTCTTGCGCATGTCGACCGTCGGCAAGCGGATGTCGGCGCGGCTCGCCTCGGCCTCGGCCTTCTTCAGATCCGCCTCCGACGTGATCGCCTCGGCGTCGCCGGCGCCGAGCCCGATGCCGCCGATGACGCCGCCACCGATGGCCATGAACTCCGACAGATCGCTGCCGCCGCCCTCGGACGCGAAGCGCAGGTAGTATTGCGTGTTCGCCGGCTTCTCCATCTGGATGATCTCGTGAATCCGGATCACCGCCTCGGGCGAGACGTCCTTGTAGCTCACCGGCATCTCGACGATGAACGTGTGCGCCAGGTTCACCGGCGGCAGCACCACCGAGTCGGTGCCGATCTCCGACGACTCGCCGATGCGCCAGCCGCGGAACGGCCACTGGTTCTCTTTGATGTCCGGCTCGTGCCCGGTGAAGAGCGAGATGAACAGCTTGATCCCCTTGACCGTGCCACGAATGCGATAGAGCTCGATCGCCTTGCGGATGAGGCGCCGCTTCTTCGCCAGCGGCCAATCCTCCTCGAGGATCATCGCCGACCACGACGCCAACCACGGCAGATACTTCTCGGGCGACTCGTAGGGATCGAAGTACTGGTGGATGACGTCGAGGATCTCTTCGATCGAGCCGAACAGATGCTGGACGATCCACAAAAAGTCGCGATAGAAGTTGCGCCCGTTGATGTCCGCGCGCTGGTAGATCGACGGCAGCCACTTGACGTAGCTCTCGCGCGAGACGGTCAGCGTCACCTTGTCGCCGGCGTAGACCATCTGCCCGCGCATCGGCTTTTGCCCGAGCACGTTGTCGCGCGTCTCGTACGACTCCATGAACGTGATGGCGTCGACGACGAGCCCGGCGTTCTGCACGAGCAGCTTCGCCTTGCGCAGCGGCAGCCCGACCACGTCGGGCATGCGTACCAATGCGCGTTGAGCCGTCAGCATGGTCAGACGATCTCCTCACGCACGCGCTCGACCACCGCGACGTTGACGAGATAGATCAGCTCCGACGGCTCGAGCCGCACGTTCTCGACGGCGACGCGCTTATCCTCGTCGAAGATGGTGATGGCGTCGATGACCTCGACGCCGGGCACGTCCTCGACGAGATGCGCCAGATCGGTCTTGTAGATCGCGCGCCCGAACTGCCAGCCCTTGCCGTCGCGCCCGCCGACGAGCGGATGCAGATAGCGGCGCAAGCGATCCTCGATCTCGCGCTTGACGCGATCCGATTGCCCGACGGTGCGGCGCACCAGCGTCACCTTGAGCGAGATCTCGACGTAGCCCGGCTTGATGACCTCGAGCACGGTGCCGACCAGGCGCCGCTCGTCGAGATAGTTCTTCACGAAGCGCAGAAGCTCCGGCGCCGCGACCAGCCGCTTGGTCAGGTCGAGGTTCTTCTCGTCGCCGCGCGGCACGATCACCACCTGCACCTCGCCGTCGTGCTTCTGCGACGGCAGGCACTTGGCGCGCGCGACGCCCGTCGACGAGCGCAACGCCAGCGTCTCGAAGTCCTCGGCCGTCACCGCGCGGTCGCGCGACTTCAGAAGCTGCGGCGCGCGCGACTTGGCCTCCTCGACCGTCTCGGCGTCGGCGCCGCCGGCGGCGGGGATCGCGTTGTAGCACTTGTCGACGTAGGCGATGGCGCGCGTCAGCTGCGTCAGCGTCATGCCGTTGACGTTGCCACGCACGCCGCCGCCGATCTGGTACTTGCGCGCGACGATGTTGTTGCGCCCCGCCGGCGGCATCATTCCCTTGATCCCGTCGCCGAATTGGATCTTGCCGGTGATCGGGTTGCGCACGAAGTGGCGCGAGCGCGGCCCCGAGTCGAAGAAGCTCTCGACCGCGCGCCAGCGCACCCAATAGCCCGCGTCCTTGCCCTCGCCCTCCTGGCGCACGACCTCGTCGCCGAGATCGGCGATGTCCTCGGGCGCGGGGTTGTCCTGCTCTTTGACCTCGATCTGCTCGCCCTCGAGCAGCGGGCCATGCGAAAAGCCGAACGTCTGGATCGGCGTGCCGTCCGACGAGCCGAGGATCTCGTCGCGCACCGTGACGACGTTGGCGCCCTCGACGCTGTTGGTGAGGATGCGCGCGATCCGCGGCGGCCGCACGTAGCCGCCCATCTCCAGGCGCGAGCGGATCCAGTAGCGGTCCTCGGTGAACTTCATCGTCTTGCCGTGATCGTCGGGCCCGACGAAGTCGACGAAGCCCGAAACCGTGAAGTTCTTGGTGCCGTCCATGACCACGAGCGGCGACCAGTTGGCGCCGTCGAAGTATTCCCACACCACGCGCTGCTCGGCTTCCCAGACCGCGTCGCGATCGGCGTAGTAGTTCCGCAGGAACTCGGCGTCGGCACGGTCTATTCCATTTGGCGTCGCCTCGAGCGGCGCGTCGGCGAGGAGAACGTAGAGCGAGATCGGATCGTTCGGCAGCTTGCCGTTCCACCCGAGGTACAAGGCCGCGCCCTCGTCGGGAACCGCACTGAACGGCTGAAACGGCCGATACTCGATCTTCGACTCGTCCGAGTGATCGCGATAGCGGAAGTCGTTGTACGACAGCACGTGCTTCAGGTGCTGCAGGTCGGCGCGGTACTTGAAGCCGATCGACTTGAACGACGGCGGCTTGAGCGGGCGATCATCGCGCCACACCCACTTGTCCCCGTCGAGCATGTAGCTTCCCGGCAACCCGAAGTCGCCGAGGTCCACGCGCGCGCGCACCCAATAATTGTCCTCGCCGTTGACCTCGCCCGCGTGCATGTCCGACGGAACGCGGAAGGTGACGATGCCGGTCTTGGTGAAGCCGTTGGTGCCGTCGATGAAGCCCCACGGATTCTCCGGCGTGCGCACGGTCCCCTTGGGCCCCGATTTTCCGAGCACGCGCCACTTCTTGCCGTCGAAGTATTCCCACGACAGCGTCAGGTCGTCCGACGCCACCGGCAGCGGCGCCACCGTCGCGTCCGACATCGTGATCTCGATCCGCACCTCGGCCTCGGGCTGCGAGAGCATCTCGCGCGAGGCCAGATAGAGGCACTGATCGATCTTCGGCTGCTGCCCGATGGGGAAGATGTTCTTGCCGAGATCGAGCGCGAGGAACACGCCACCGTCGAGGTTGGCGAACGCCACGTCGGGCACGACGCCTTCGCCGGCGGTCTCGATGATCGCCTTGGCCGTGTCGACCTCGGTCTCCCACGGATTCTGCGGCACCTCGGCGAGGCGCCCGCGCACCCAGAAATCCTCGACGCCGTGCACCTGCGTCGACGACAAATCCTGCGGCCCGTGGAACACGACCTCGCCGCGCTCGACCTCGACCTGCATGGTGCGCAGCTCGCGCCAGCGCCGCCCGTTCCAATATTCCCACTCGAGCAGGCGCGCCAGATCGCGCCCACCGTGATCGGGCGCCGCGACGATGAGCCTCAGCACCGACGAGTCCGACACCGCCTTGAGCCGCTGGTCGCCGAGATAGAGGAACCGATCGACGCGATCGGCGCCGGCGAACGCTTCGAACCCCTCGAGCTTCTCGCCGTGCAAGAAGGGCGAGTTGTCGGTGTAGCTCTCGTTGAAATAGGAGAAGCAGCGATCGAGCGGCGCGCCGACGACGACCAGGTCCTTCTGCGTCTCGAAGATGATGGTGTCTTCGTCGGCGGCCTGCGCCGTGGCGATCTGCGTCCCTTCCTTGATGACCTGCTTCTCCGCGCCCTCGACGAGATCGAAGGTGATGAGCGCATGCGCCGGCTGCGGCGAGCGCAAGCGGATGCCGATCATGTTGAGGAATGCGAGGTAGTTCTTCTCGGGGACGCGGTTGAGCCGATAGAGGATGAGCTCGGTCATCCATGCCGTCAGCTCGATGACGGTGACGCCGGGGTCCGACGGATTGTGGTTGGTCCATTCCGGGCAATAGCGCGGGATGAGCCGCATCGCCTCGGAGACGATGTCTGCGTAGGTCCGGTCGTCGAGCTTGGGGGCCGGAATCATTTGTCGTCACTCCGACGGATGTAAAATGGGTAAACGAGGTTGCGCGAGGTGTTGGTGGCGCGGACCTTGTACTTGATGTTGATGTCGAGCCGATTGAGGTCGACGTCCGACGACTCTGCCTGCGCTTCGATCTCCTCGATGCGCGGCTCCCACTTGCCGAGCGCTTCGATGCAGAAGTGCGCGGCCAGGCTGGCGGTGTTGAGGTTGTTGGGCGCGTAGACGAGGTCGTGGATGCCGCAGCCGAACGCCGGTCGCATTACGCGCTCGCCCGGCGCGGTGCCGAGGATGATCAGCATCGACTGGCGGATGCTCTCGTCGAGATCCGACATGGCGATGCCGCCGGCGCGATCCACTTCAACGGGGTATTTCCAACCCCTCCCGAGATAATTTCTGGCCACGTCCCCTCGTTATTGCGGAGCCAAGCGCCCCTCGATGAAGCGCCGGCAGGCCCGGCACTCGAGGCGAAGGCGTTGCTCGTTGCGATCGACCGCGACTTCCCCCTTCGTACAAAACGGACAGCGGAGATTTTGCTCACGACCGGCGGCGACCTGGTCGAGCACGTCTTGCCAGATCATTGCCGCCTCTTCGTCCACGGTGCCTCCCCCGACTCCAGAGCCCGAAAAGTATAGTCATCAGTGGCTTTTGGGGTCAATCCCCGAACCCACCTAAACGCTGGCGATTGCGAGACGTTTGTGACGTCGGTCGCGCTATGAAGAATCGGACTTCGCGTCGCGGCGGAACTTGAACTCGGTGCGATAACCGCCGGACGAGCCGGCGTGAACGTAGCGATGGCGCACGGCGATGATGTGATACTTGCCGTCGAAGCGAGAATCCTGAACGTTGATGGTGAGGATGATGCCCGGCTTGATGTCGGGGTTGCCGCGGCAGACGCCGTCGCCGGTGATGAATCCCATCATGCGGTCGTTGAGGATCGACTTGGCGATGTTGTCCGCCTCCTCCTTCGACGACACCGGCCGCTCGTGCACCACCTGCAAGACGTCCTTGTGCTTGTCGTTGGCGACCGCCGAGCCGTGCGTGTCGCCGAGCTTGGACGACTGCGGCTTGGCGCTGCCGATGATCTCCTTCTTGTTGACCGGGTCCCAGCCGAAGACCTTGACCTCCGAGACCTGCTGCGCAGTCGAGAGGCGTGGCATGAAGCGCTCGAGCGCACTGTCGCCGGAGACACCGAACACCAGCTTGATGCCAGAGTCGGAGTCGACACGCTTGCGGAAATAGAGCTTCTTGTCGTCGACGGCGACCTCGAAGCCGAGCCGCGCCGCGCGCGTGCGCACGAACTCGAGGTCGGTGAGGTTGTGCTGGTAGACGTGGTCGTACTTGGTCGACGGCGCGGCGTCGCCGTAGTCGGCGGTGAGGCCATAGGACTGGCACAGCTTGTCGACGATGTCCTTGTCGGTGACCTTGGTATACGTGACCGACTTCTTGCCGCGCATCAGGCGGTGCAGCTGATTGTAGCCGCGGATGTGCACGCGCGCGGGCGACTTGGCGTCGTAGACCGGCTCGATGCCGACGACCTCGCCCTTGAACACGCTGCCCTGGTTCTTGCCGTCGACGAAGCCGAGCTTCACCTCGAGCTCATCGCCCTCGTTGACCTGCTCGGAGTACTTCGTCGACAAGTTCGAGAGCGTGATGATCGCGTGGTCCGGCTGATCGAGGTCGGCCTCGACGACGACG
>DASXOU010000881.1:0-5076 GCA_036494045.1 Polyangia bacterium
GCGCGCATGCAGTGGCCAATGCGCGGGGTCATTTGCGCGCTCGTCACGCTCGCCGCCTGCGCGCCCGGCAAGTACAAGGCGACCTTCTCGCCGGTCGACTCCGACGGCCAGAACCTGCGCGACGCCGAAGGGCGCGTGAAGATCTACCGCGGCGTCAACGTCCACATCGCCGGCATCTTCGACGTCGCCTTCGACGACGGCCGCGCCCCGCGCGAGCCCTTGCCCACCTTCGACGCCTCCGATCCGATCGACATGCGCGCGCGCGGCTTCAATCTCGTGCGCCTGCCGATCAACTGGAGCGCCATCGAGCCGGCGCGCGGGCAATTCGCCGACGACTACCTCGACAAGGTCGCCGGCATCGTCGCCTGGTGCCGCGCCGCCGGCGTCGACGTGCTCATCGATCTCCACGAAGACGGCTGGTCCAAAGAGTTCTGCGAAGACGGCGCGCCCTTGTGGGCCATCGATCCGCCGCCGTCGACGCTCACCGGCGGTCCGGTGCCGGGCCCCGACTGCCACACCTCGGCGGCCGCGCTCGCCGCCTTCGACAGCTTCTGGGACGACGCCGACACGCTCGAGGAGGCGTACCTCGACATGCTCGCCCACGTCGCCGGGCGCTTCGCCGGCGATCCGGCGGTCATCGGCTACGAGATCATGAACGAGCCCATCGGCGTCGACGACACGGTGCAGGCGTTCCAGGCGCGCGCCGCCGGCACGCTGCGCGCCACCGACGCCGCCAAGCTGATCGTCTTCGAGCCCGTCGCCACGCGCAACTTCACCAACGGCGCGCCCATCGCGTCGGCGCCATTCCCCGTCGCCGGCGCGGTCTACGCCATCCACGAATACGACGGCATCTTCTCGAACGGCGACGCGCTCGCCGACGGCTCGTACGTCTCGCTCCTGTCGGGCTCGGTCCAGGGCGGCCTCGAAGAGGCGCAAGCCTGGGGCACGCCGTTCATGGTCACCGAGTACGGCTGCGGCTCGGCGCTGGCGCAAGCCCCGGCGTGGATCGGCAGCGCCCTCGACGACTTCGACGCGACCGGCGCGTCGACCACGTGGTGGTTGTGGAAGGATCCCGCGCCCGGCGGCTGGGGCCTCTTCGATCCCGAGGCCGACGGCAGCTACACGCCGCGACCGGCGATGATGGGCGCCTTGTCGCGCCCCTACGCGCAGGCGATCGGCGGCGCCGCCGTCCACGTCGCCTGGGACGGCGTCACGCTCACCGTCGCGTTCCGCGGCCGCAGCGACGTGCCGGCGCGCCACGACATCTTCTGGAACCAGGGCACGCCCGCCATCGCCTGCGACGGCAAGCCGGTCACGGCCGAGTCCGTCGACGCCGCCAATTCCGTGTACGTCGTCGCCTGCGGCGGCGGCGGCGCGCACACGCTGACGTTCACGACGCAGTAGCGTATGCTTTCGGCGTGCGCCCAGGGGCTGTCCTCGCGCTCGTCGTTGGCCTGACCGTCGCAACCGCGGCGCGCGCCGACAACCCGATCATCCACGTGCGCGCGCGCTTGCGCATCGATCTCGACGCCGTCGAGCGCGTGCCCGGCGGCCTGGTCCTGCGCGGCAGTCTGCGCGACGACGCCACCGACGAGCCCGTGCCCGGCCGCGTCGTCGCCGTCAACCTCGAAGGGCCGGGCGGCTTCTGGCGCTACGCCGAGCCCACCGGCCCCGATGGCAACTTCCACTGGCGCGTGCCGCTGCCGCTCGGCGCTTACGAGCTCCACCTCGGCTCCGGCGGCGACAACGACTACGTGGCGGCGGCGCCGATCGAGCGCAGCATCGACGTCAGCCGCCGCACGCCGACGGTGACGGTGCAGGTGCCGGGGCGCATCGCCGCGCACGCCGCCGCGCTCCACGTCGTCGTCGAGGCGCACGAGTCCGATGGCCTCGGCCCCCCGCGCGCGTTCGACGGCGAGGTCTGGCTCGCCATCGGCGGCCAGCCGCGCACCAGCTACGCCCTCGAAGATGGCCGCGCCGAGTCCGACGAGAAGGGCCCGTTCGGCCGCGCCGGCACGCGCGTCGACGTCACCGCCACCATCAGTCCCGACAGCGAGCGCAACGGCGCCAGCGCCACGCGCTCGGTGCTCTTGACCACGCCGACGACGCTCTCGCTGGTCGCCCGTCCCGATCGCGTCAGCCCTGACGGCGAGGTCATCGTCGACGGCTATCTGCACGACGACGACGGCTTCATCGCCGGCGCCGAGATCGTCGTCGGCCTGGAGAACGGCGCCGATCTGGCGCGTTTCACCACCAACGATGGCGGCGTCTACGAGGGCACCATCCGCGGCCGCGATCTGCCGTCGGGCGCCGTCTTCCTCGAGGCGCGCTATCGCCCGCGCGAAGACTGGCGCGACGCCTCGGTCTCGCCGACGGTGCCGCTCGAGCTCCTGCCGGCGCCGCCCGCGGCCGTCTGGCGCTACGTGGTCTCGCCGGCGCTCACGCTGCTCGCCGCGCTCGTCGTCTTCGCCGCGCGCGACCGTCGCTGGCGCCGCTGGCTCGCCCGCGCCCGGCGCGCGCGCCGCTTGTCGACGCTGCCGTCCGCCGCGACGATGCCCGGCCTCACCGAGAGCCGCCGCGGCATTCTCTCGTCGCTGCGACGTCCCGACTTCGGCCTCTCCGGCGTCGTCGTCGACGCCGCCGACGATCGGCCCATACCCACTGCGACGCTGGTGGCGCGCCCCGCCGATAACGTGCCGCGCGCCGCCGCCGTCGACGAGCGCGGCCGCTTCGCCTTCGAGGAGCTGCCGCCGGGCCCGCTCATCGTCGCCGTCGCCGCGCCTGGCTACGTCAGCGAGCACTTCACGCGCGGCCTGCCCCATCGCGGCGAGCTGCGCGGCGCGCGCGTGCGCCTGGTGCCCGTGCGCGCGCGCATCTTCGACGCCTGGCGCCGCGCCGCCACGCCGCTGGCGCCGCCCGGCCGCGCCGCCGAGACGATGACGCCGCGCGAGCTCCTCGCCCACGTCGACAAGAAGCGCCTGGTCCCGCACGAGCCGCTGGCCGCGCTGACCGCGCTCGTCGAAGCCGCGGTCTGGGGCGCACGCGCGCCGTCGACGGAAGATCTGGCGATGGCCGAGGATCTCGCCGCCGATCTGAAAGCTGATAGCTGACAGCTGACGGCCTTTCTCCTATAGTCGCCGCCCCATGCACGAGACGTACATGGTCTACGTCGCCCTCGCCGTCGTCTTCGCGATCGCGCTCTTGCTCATCTGGCGCGCCTCGAAGAAACGGCGCGTGATCGCGCCGCCGGCCGAGGCCGAGCGCCCGCCGCTCGAAGCGGTCGCGCCCGTCGAGAAACCGGCCGCCAAGCCGGCCGAGAAGCCGCCCGCCGAAAAAGGGCGCGACCTCAAAGAGGGCCTCGAAAAAACGCGCGGCGGCTTCGTCGCGCGCATCGGCAGCCTAATCGGCAAAAAGCAGATCGATCAAGCGCTCGTCGGCGAGCTGGAAGAGATCCTGTTCACCGCCGACATCGGCGCCAAGACCGCGACCAAGCTGTTCGACTCGGTCAAAGGCTCGCTCTCGCGCAACGAGCTCAAAGACGCCGACGCCGTCTGGGGCGTCATTCGAAAAGAGTCCGAAGCGATCCTCGAGCGCGCGCAAGCCAAGGCCGGCGCGCTCGACGTCGGCCGTGCCAAGCCGTTCGTCATCCTCACCATCGGTGTCAACGGCGTTGGCAAGACGACGACGATCGGCAAGCTCGCCGCCAAATTCACCGCCGACGGCAAGAAAGTGATCCTCGCCGCCGGCGACACGTTTCGCGCCGCCGCGACAGAGCAGCTCGAGATCTGGGGCCAGCGCACCAGCACGCCGGTCGTCAAAGGCAAGGAGAACAGCGATCCGTCGGCGGTCATCTTCGACGCCGTCAAGCGCGGGCAGGCCGAAGGCTACGACGTCGTGATCTGCGACACGGCGGGCCGCCTGCACACCAAAGACAACCTGATGGCCGAGCTCGAGAAGGTGCGCCGCGTGATGAAAAAAGCGCTGCCCGATGCGCCGCACGAGACCTTCCTCGTGCTCGATGCGACCAACGGGCAAAACGCGATCGCGCAAGCGGCCACTTTCAAGCAGGCGATGGACATCACCGGCATCGTTCTCACCAAGCTCGACGGCACCGCCAAGGGCGGCGTCATCCTCGGCATCTGCGACGAGCTCGAAGTGCCGGTGCGCTTCGTCGGAATCGGCGAGAAGGTCGCGGATCTACGGCGGTTCGACGCGCACGAGTTCGTCGAGGCGCTGTACGCCGCCGAGCCCGCGCAGGCGGGGCAATGAACGCTGTGATGGATCGAGTTTGCGATTCCCAATTCCGAAATCAGCGAATTCGATACGTAAATAACTTGATTGTGAAAAAAACCACATGATATAGTCGCCGAAACGCTGGCCGGGACAGCGTAAGCAGCTGATATTGCAGTGGAAATTAGGCTCTCGAATGCGGTATCACGCGAGGTGAGCATGCGAAGATTCGATGGCCGGGCGATCATGGTCGCCCTTTGCGCTGCGGCGATTCTGTGCGGAAGCTTCCGCACGGCGCACGCGCAAGAGCCGACGCCCCCTGCAAGCGAACCGACTCCGCCTGGTGGCGAACCGACGCCGCCTGGTGGCGAGCCGACACCGCCCGGCACCGAGCCCACACCACCGGGCACCGAGCCGACGACGCCCGGAGGCGGCGCGCAGACCGCCGAGCAGGGCGAAAAGGGCAAGCTCGGATCGATCTCCTGGCGCGACATCGTCGTCGTGCCGCGCCGCACGATCTTGAAGTATCACCGCGTCGAGTTCATTCCGACGTACAACGTCACCATCAACAACTCGCTCTACCGCCATCACGGCTTCGGCGGCATCATCAACTTCTTCCTCTCCGAGACGCTCAACCTCGGTCTCGAAGGAACCTACTACGTGCCGCAGCAGGAGGAGCACTACTTCCTCCGCGGTCTGGACGATCGCATCCTGCCGTCGGTGAACCGCTACTTGTGGAGCGCGAACCTGAACTTCGGGTACGTGCCCTTCTACGGAAAGTTCGCGCTCTTCGATCGCTGGGTCTTCCACTGGGAAGGCTACGTGCAGGCGGGCCTCGGCGTGATC
>DASXOU010000882.1:0-23119 GCA_036494045.1 Polyangia bacterium
GCATGACGAGGACGACTGCCGTGGCGTAATCCCCTTCGTGGCTCAAGCTGACGGCGAGCTCGACCACACCCGCTTCGTCGGCGGCGGCGCGCGCGGCGCCGTGCAGCGCCAGCGCGCATGCGCCCGACGGCGCGCGCGTCACCTCGATGTCGCGCCAGCTCCCGTGATCGGCGAGCGCGAGCGCCTTGAACGCGGCCTCCTTGGCGGCGAAGCGCGCCGCCAGCCGCTCGGCCGCCAGCGCCGGCGTCGCCGTCGCGTAGGCGATCTCCCCGTCGGTGAACACGCGCCGCAAGAAGCGCTCGCCAAAGCTCGCGAGCGACTCGGCCACGCGGCTCACGCGCACCAGATCGACGCCGACCGTGGTCACGACGCGTCCGCGGCCAGCGTGTCCATCCCGCTCTGCCACGCCGCGGCCATCTCGTCGAACATCGCCGTCGCGTCGAGCGCGCGCTTGGCGTTGACCGCGCGCGCCGCCTTCAAGATGAACGCCTTGGCCGACGCGCTGATCTTGCCGAACGCCTCTGCCGCGGGCACGAGCGCCGGATCCTCGAGCCACTGCAAGTTGATCTGCAGGAGCTCCATCGCCGCGCCGAGCTGCCGCACCGTCGCGAACGCCCACGCGTGATAGAACGGCAGCCCCTTGTCCGTCACCCACGGCAAGTCGCCCGCGAAGCGCTTGCCGAAGCGCACGATCGGATTGTCCGACGGCCGCCGCGCCACATGCTTGGCCAACAGCGCGCGCGATTTTTCGCGCAACTCGGCCGCCGGCCGCTCGAGCACGCGGTCGATGCGGATGGTCTCGGCGAACAGCGGCATGAACGCCGGATCGGGCGCCGCGCCCACGCGAAACAGCTGCCGGAAATCCTCGCCCTCGAGCGCGTAATAGCCGGCGTTGTGGAAATAGCCGAGCCGCTGCTTCTCGAGATCGAAGTCCTGGATCACGATCGTCGTCTTGGTGTGCGCGCGCTGATAATCGGTGCCCGCCGTATCCGGCAGCCAGAACGCGTCCGCCTCCGTCGAGATCATCTTGCCGGCGCCGACGTGCTCGATCGAATGCTCGGCGATCGATCGCCACACGTTGAGCTCCTGCACGTCGAGCCCGTACAGATCCCACAGCTCGTCGTGCTTGGGCTTGAAGAAGGTCCACTGATCGCCCTCGAAGTCGAGCGCCGCCACGAACGGCAGCATCGCGATCGGCTCCAGGCCGAGCGCGTGCACCACCTCGATCCAGATGTCGACGTAGCAGTTCTTCTCGACCCACACGCGATCTTCGGCGTGCAGCGTCGAGCGCCCATAGGCCGCCGCATCGAGCTGCGGCAGAACCACGACCCGGCTCACGGCCAGAGACGAGAGCGAACCTCGGCCGGCCAGCTCTTGGGATCGAAGCCGTGGGTCTTGAACAGCGCCATCGTGACGCGCTCGAGCCCGAAGCCGAGACACGCCGTGTGCGCGACCTGATCGTCCGCGGTGCGAATCCCGAAGACGTGCCCGAAGTGCTCCTGGTGATAGTTGAACGAGCAGACCGCCGTCGGCTTGTCGAGCGAGATCACCGGCACCAGCACCTCGAACTTCAGCTTCTGCTGCTTCTGCCCGTCGGCGAGCATCTTCCCCGCGCGCCCGAAGAACGGATCGGCCGCCACGTCCGACTTCGCCGGCAGCCCGAGCGCCGTCAAGAGCTCGAGCCCACGCTGCAACCATTGATCGCGCCACTCGACGACCATGTCGGGCGTCCCCGCGCGCACGAACTCGCGCACGCGGAACGACTGCATGCGCGTCGGCTCCGGCGACGGCTCGTGACGATAGACCCAGTTGGTCATCGTGATCGTGCGCCCGTTCTTCGGCAGCGTCCCGGCGATGCACGGATACACCGGATAGCAGGCCGCCGGATTCAGGCACACGTCGGTGATGCCCTGCGTGTCGCCCCACGGCTCATTGCCGTGGACCTTCGCCGACAGCGCCTTGGCTTCCTTGTCCTTGCCGAAGAAGCTGAAGACCGTGCCCGCCAGATGCGGAAACGAGTCGAGATAGTCCGTCCGTTCGATGATGGTCCGATCGATCACCGGCGGAAACGTGTAGACCTCGGCGCCGTCGTTCTTCGACAGCGCGGTCACCGCCAGGTTGAAGTGCTCGAGCACGTCCTCGAAGACGGCGCCGCGGCCGAACGCGCCGGGCACGCGCACCGGAACGATGAGCCCGTGCTCGACGAGGCCCTGATAGAAGCTCTCGATGTCGTACGTGGGCATCGCTATTCGTCCTTGTGCACGAGGAGCATCGACGCCGTCTTGCCGTAGATGCGATCGTTCGAGATCATGAGCGCCGCCGACAGCGAGTCGCGATACTGCCGCCCGACGGACACCTTGGAGTCGTTCTTGTAGGCGCCGATGCCGATGATCTGCAGCGCGTCGTGCACGATCGCCGGCGCCATCTCCGACGACGACACCTTGATGTTGTTCATCTTGAGCGCCCAGCTGATGGTGAGCAGCTCTTCCATCCCCGACGTGCGCGTCATGATCTCGTCGAACTCGTGCGCCTGCCCGTGCACGCTGTTGCGCAGGAGCTGCACTTCCGCCGACAGCTTCGCCAGGTGCGTCGCCTTCGGTGGCACCACGCCCGGGTTCTTGCGCGCCTCGTTGCGCACGAACGCGGAGGCGCGGTTGACCGCGTCGGTGGAGATGCCGAGCCACACCGCCGACCACAGGATGTGCGAGAACGAAACCATCGTCTGCGCGCTCGCGTCGGCGAACGAGCCCGGCAGCACCTGATCTTCGGACCCCGACGAGGTCATCTTGAAACCCGGGCTGCAGGTGCCGCGCATGCCCATCGTGTCCCAGGTGCCGGTCTGCGTGAGCGTGCGATCGGGCTTGCGCACCAGCACCAGCACCTGATCCGACTGCGGCGCCTCGGCGTTGCGGCGCGCCGTCACCAATAGATCGTCGGCGTGCTCGGCGTACGACGCCGTGGTCGCGTCCTTGTCGAGCTTGAAGCGCCCGCCCTCGCGCAGGACCGCGCAGATCGACGAGCGCGTATCGCCCCACACGCCCACTTCCGACGTGATCGAGCCGATGAGCAGCTGCTTCTCGACGCACTCTTCGAGGTACTTGCGGAAGAAGGGCGAGCTCTGCCCGTGGCGCGCGATGCACGCGATCTGGATGTGATGCATCGCCAGCACCATGCCGCTCGAGCCGCAGCCTTGCGCCAGCGTCATGCACATCTCGGCGAGCTCGATCATGCCGGCGCCGCCGCCGCCGAGCTCCTTCGGCACCGCGGCGCTGAGCAGCCGCTTTTGCCGCAGCGCTTCGAAGGTCTCCTTCGGAAAGCGCGCCTTGGCGTCGACATCCGCGGCATGAGCGGCCGCTACCTCGCGGGCAATCGCCCGCGTCTGCGTGACTATTTCACTGTTGGAATGGGCACTCACGGCGCAAGCATTGTATCGGCCCGCCGGGTTTTCGTCGAGGGGTCGGCGGCGGCCTCGTCGCCGGCGATGCGGTCGACGGCGGCGCGCAAGACTTCGAAGAAGTGCTCCTGCGCGTGCAGCGGGCGCAGCGTGTGATCGGCGTGGTAGACGCGATGCACGCGGATGCGACGATCGAGCTTCTTCAGGTCGGGGCCGAAGTGGCGCTCGATGAAGTTGACCGAGAGATCCCCGTCGCTGAGAAAGACGTCGATCTCGACCGGCTTGGCCGCCAGCTCGTTGTACCCGCGCACGATGTAGCTCTCTTGCGGCGCGGCGGTCGGCTTGGTCGCGCGCATGAGCAGCGACTTGATCTTCCTGAGCGGCGTCGTCACCACCGCGCCGCTCATGATCGCCTGCTTGATGTTCGGCGGCAGCTTGCCCTTCCACAACCGACGATACGACTCGGGGTTGAGCCACAGCTCCTTGCGCAGCGCGAACTTCAAGACCTGCTGATAGAGCGCCGTGTCATCGTCCTCGGCGTCGTGACGTAGCTGCAAGAGGTTCAGTAGAACGATCGCCCGCACGTCCTTGCGTCGCCACGCGATCTGGTACGACGCCGTCGCGCCCGAGCAGATCCCGGTCAAGAGGAACTGCTTGGCGCCCTGGGCGGTCGCGATCTCCATGACGTTCTCGATGTCGTCGTAGATGTGCTCCTGGTAGTACTCCTCGTTGGGCATGAGGCCGTTGCCTTCGCCGTCGCTGTCGCCGACGCTGCGGCCGTCGAGCCGCAGGGACGCGAAGCCTTTGAGCGCCAGCTCGCGCGCGATCTTCACCCAGATGCGGTTGGGCCCGATGTGCCGCACCGCGCGTCCGGTGAGGAGGATGAGCCACGTCGGATTGGGCGTACGCCGCACCGGGCGCGTCTCGATCGAGAACAAGAGGCCGCCCTGGCCCTGCTTGTAGCGAACCGTCTCTTCGATCAATCCGTCGTGCCCGATTCGCGTGGTGACTCCGTCGGGCAGCTTGCCGTCGAGCTTCGCCGTGCTCTTCGGATGGGGCGCGCGCGCCGCGACGTCCTTGGCGAGCCAATCGCGCATGAGCGCGAAGATCTCGAGCGGCGCGATCGACAGGTGCGGCTGATCGAACATCTTGTTGAAGCCGTCGCGCTGCTCGACCGTGGCCGTCAGCGCGCGCGCCTCCAACGCCGGCGTCAGCGTCTTCTCGTCGCCGCTGATGGTGCGCGTGACCACCAACGTCGCCGGCCGCGCGCGGCTCGCCGGCCACGCGTCAGGCGGCGCGCTCTTGAGCTCGAACGCCGAGAGCTCGGCGGCGAGCTTCTCGTGCATGGGAAAACCGGCGAGCACCTCGATGCCCGGCGGATCCGGCGGTGGCTTGGGCGCGTTGGGATCTTTGGTGGCGCTCGCCAGCTCGGCGACCTTCTGATACGCGCGCTGCTCGCGCAGCCACGCGCGCGCGCGCGCAGGCGCGCCCCACAAGATCAGCTTGTCGACGTCGAGCCCCTGGTCGAGCGCGCCGAGCGCGATCGCGCCGCCGAGCCCGACGCCAACGATCGCGATCTTCGTGCAACCGCTCTCGTGCCTGGCGGTGGCGACGGCGGTGGCGACCGCCTTCTTCCACGCGCTCAGCTCCTCGGCGCCGTCGGAGTCGCCGGTGCCGGGGAAATCGAAGCGCAGCGCCGCGATTCCGCTCGACGCCAGCCGGTCACCGAGGATGCGCAGCCCGCGATGGCCGCAGACGTTGTCGTAGCCGAACGGAGCCGGGCAGATCACGGCGCACAAGTCGATGGCGGCGCCGCGCGGAGTATGCAGGTGTCCGATCAGCGAGACGTCGTCGCCGAACCAAAATGCTCTCAGGTCACGTGCTTCGCTCGCGCTCATGGAGCCAATAGACTAGCACCTCGCGCCGGCGCGGCGAAGCGCGGCTCGAGCGCCGGCAGCCACGGGCCCGACACGCCGCTCTTGCCGACGAGCTGCGGCACATAGCGGTTGAGCAGGCGCAACAGAGGCACGCACGCCAGCATCGACAGGATCGTGACCGCGAGCGACGCGCCGAGCACCGCGGGCTGCGAATCGGCCACGTGCCACAGCCGCGCCAGCTTGGGATTGGCGTACTCGAAGAAGAAGAAGTCGAGCCCGAGCAGCGGCAGCGTATCGCGGCCGATCGCGCGCAGGATCTCGACGCGCTCGAGGATGACGCCGAGCGCGAGCACGGCGAGGGTCCCGGCCAGCGCGGTGCCGAGAAAGCACAGCGGATCGCCGTTGTCGCGCGCCGCCATGATCACCACGCCGGTGCCCGGATTGTGCCGGTACGTCAAGAGCACGACCGCCAGCCCACCGACGGCGCCGAGCCACACGAGCAGGCGCTGCCGGCTCGCGCGCACGAGCCAGGGAAAGGCGGCGCGCCCGATCGCGTACAGCCCGAGCGCGACCACTGCCTCGGTGAGGAACCAGGTGCGTCCGACCGCGTAGGCGACGCCTGCGCTCGGCGTCAGCGACGCGTTCGACAAGAGCACGCCGGCGACGACGAGCGCGACGCCGAGGCCGAGCTGCACGAGTGGGTTGGCGACGCGGCTCAGCACCACCGCCGCCATCACCTCGCACACGAACAGGCAGACGAGGAACCAGGTCAGCCAATCGAGATGCGGCCGCCCGCGCAGATACTCGACGATGAGGTCGCGGACGTCGTGCCCGATCGGCACGTGCGCGCGCAGCTCGCCGAACATCCACAACGGCAGGAACACGAGCGCGAAGAAGACGACGGGCACGAGGCGCCGCGCCGCCAGCTGGCGTACGCGCCGGCCGAGGTCGCGCGTCGGGCGGAAGAAGAACCCGCTCATCACGAAGAAGAACGGCATGTGAAACGAGTAGACGAAGCGCATCTGGTCCGCCGCGCTCGCGTTCGACGGCGGGAACCCGCGCTGCAGGACGTGGCCGTAGAACATCAGGATCATCCCGATTCCGCGGGCCGCGTCGATCCAATCGAGCCGGGAGCTGCCTTCAGGCGAGGTGGGACGCATCGACTTCGTACGCGCAAGCGTGTAGCACAGGACACCCCGACAAGCATGTGAGCCCGATCAAAAACTACGTGAACCCAAGGACAGATTTACAGGGAGATCAAGAGATCAGGAGATCAGGAGAACACAACTCTTACAGAGGGATCCGATTGGTTCTTTCTGTAAGCGTTTTGTTCTCCTGATCTCCCTGTGAATTTTTGCCGGCGGGCCCGTCGTAGGCCTATGCCGTCGGCGTGCCCAGGAGGCGCTTGCGCAGGCTCTGGTAGGTCTCGTCGCCGAACGCGCGCTTGGCGAGATCGAGCACCGAGTAGCGCACTTGCAGGCGCACCAGCGCCGTGCCCTTTCCGAGGAGCCACGCTTCGAGCTGCGGCAACGCCAGCTGCGCGGTGACCGCCAGGCGCGAGAACGTGCGCGCGCGCTCGCTCTCGATTCGGCCCGGCCGCGAGTCGAGCACGTGCGTGTAGCCGCACTCGATCGCGGTCTGCTCCAGCTTGGCCGGGCTGCGTCCACCCGGCGGCGCGAGCAGCGTGACCGGCTTGCCGATGTGCGCTTCGATCTCGAGCTTCGAGCGGCGCAGCTCCTCGCGCAGGTGATAGGGCGAGAGCTCGGTGAGAAAGTGGCGATGGTCGAGCCCGTGCGACTGGATCGACATGCCACCGTCGGACATCTCGCGGAGCTGCGTCCAGGTCGCGTAGCCGGGCGTGCCCACTTGGGCGGGGTTGACGAAGAAGTCGCCGCGTCCGGCGGCGGCGGCGAGCGTCGGCCAGGCGACGGCGTGATCGCTCGCGAGCCCGTCGTCGAAGGTGTAGATGACGCCACGTTTGCCGGCGAGCCAGTCGAGCGTCGAGATGGCGCCGCCGCCGAGGCGGATCGAGAGCGCCAGCTGATCGCGGAAGCGCGCGCTGTCGACGCGATAGTGCGGGTCGACGGCGGGGCCGCGGGCGTCACCGACCGCGTGATACATGAGCGCGATGGTCGTGCGCGAAAATGTTACCGCCGCCATGTAAAGCTCCCCTACATATTTCTTACGCGGTAATGCTTCCGAGATCAAGGTCAGGTGCGTTCGTTGAAGACGATGCCGGCGAACTTGGCGGGATCGAACATGGCCGCGGTGGTGGCGATGGTGTCACTCGTCGCACCGCCATAGCTCATGACGACGATTACGAAATCGGCGAGATCGGCGAGGATGCGCGCGTCCGGCGAGCCTTGCGTCGGCGGCCCGTCGAGGAAGGTGAAGCACTCCTCCTGGCGCAAGGAAGACATGAGCATTCGCATCGCCGCCGACGAGAAATGCTCCTTGACGCGCGAGGGCGGATGGCCGGCGGGGATGAAGTGCAGCCCCGGAATCGCCGTCGGGCGCACCAGCTGATCGACGGCCGCGTGCGGCTGCTCGAGGAAGTCGAAGAGCCCGCCGTCGTCGCTGCGGGTGCCGAGCGAGAGGTGCTGCGTCGGATGGCGGATGTTGCAGTCGACGAGCACCGCCATCTGGTTGTCCTGCATCGTGAAGGCGGCGGCGAGGTTGCGCGCGACGAAGCTGGCGCCCGAGTTCGGCGTGATCGGCACGACCAGCGTCGTGAAGTAGCGCAGCCCGACGCCGGTCGCGATGGCCTGCAGGCGCGTGCGCAGCTCGCGGAAGCCGTCGACCTGCTCGCTCGTCGCCATGCCGACGGGCAGGCGCGCGGCGACGCGCGGAAGCTGCGGCTCGCGCACCAGGATCTGCCCGCGCTTGGGCAGCGCCAGCGCACGCGACGGCGGCACCGACTGGTCGAGCTTGGTGGCGTCGTCGATCTCCTGGTGCTCGATGATGTCACGGCGCGGATCGCGGCGATCCTCGCGGCCGCGCGGCGGAACGCCGCCACCTCCTCGATTGCCCGGTCCGCGCCCCGTCATGTCGTCCTGAGCTTGATGATGAAGACGGTGAGATAGACGACGAAGACGCCGACCACCATCAGCACCGCGAAGAACTCGCGCGTGCGCAGGATCGATTTTTCGCGGTGCGACGGCGCGTAGCTGATGCTGCCGAGGAGCGGCACCAGCCGCTGGATCTGATGCGGCGTGCGCACGCGCCGATCGAAGCGCACGAGCAGCACGAGAAATCCGATCGGCACCGCCATCGCGAGGAAGAGCCCGATCAGCGTCAGGTGCATGAGGCGCAGGCTCGACGCCGACGCCGGCATCTCCGCCGGCTCCTGGATGCGCATGTTGAAGCCGCGCTGCTTGGCGTCGAGCTCCATGGTGACGCGGGCGTTCTCGCGGCGCTTCAACAGATCCTGATAGACGTCGCGCGTCGCTTCGTAGCGGCGCAACAGCTCCGACAGCGCGGTGTCGCGGCCGACCGTGCGCATCTCGGGATCGATGTTCTCGACGCTCACCGGACGCATCTGCGCTGCCGTCGTCGTGTGGCGCACCGGCTGGCCGGTCGCCTCGGCGATGCGGCGCTGCACCTCCTCGAGGCGCGAGCGCGCGGCGCGGGCCACGTCGTCGTCGAGCTTGGTGGAGAGCTTGTCGGCCGCTTCGCGATCGGCGTCGGCCTTCTCCATGCGCTCGAGATCGACTTGCGCGCCGGCGAGCTCGCGCTTGACCCGCTTTACGTCGGGATGCTCGTCGGTGTAGGTGGAGCGCATGCGATCGAGATCGGCCTGCAGCTGGAGCACGCGCGAGCGCGCCATCTCCTCGGCGCGCGGATCGTTCTTCGCCACCGTCGGCTTGCGCGACACTTGCGTCTGCAGCATCGCCTCTTCGGCGCGCAGATCGGCGAGCTCGTCGGCCGAGAGCTTGGGCTTGTTCGGCTTCGGCACCGCAGGCTCGCCGTCGGGCGACGGCGACGGCCGCGGCGAGTCGCCGCGATATTGCGCGAGCACCTTCTCGTGGATGTCGGAGAGCTTGTCGCTGTACTCCTTGACCTGCTTGTCGATGAACTCGAAGGCCTCGCGGCTCTCGCGCTCCTTGCCGGCGTCGCTCTCGCGCACGTAGATCTCGGCCAGCTTGTTCGCCACCTTGTAGGTGCGCACCGGATCGGAGTCGGAGAAGGAGATGTGGACCAGCTCTTCGCGCGTCACCTCGATCTTGATGTGGTCGCGCAGCTTCTTGAGCAGCTGCTCCTCTTCGCGCGCGTCGGGCTGGCGCGCCGGCAACGGCTTGATCCAGCCGCCGAAGTGCAAGAGCTCGCGCAGGATGCGCTTGCCGGTCACGATCTGCGTGACGATGGCCGTCTGGTCGGCGACGGTGGTCGGCACCGCGCGCCCCTCCAGGAGCGGCTTGATCATGTTGTTGGCCTCGACGAGGATGAGCGCCGAGGCGTCGTACTTCTTGGGCAGCGCCAGGCCGACGGCGAGCGCGACGATGGCGGTGACCGCGAACATGGTCGTCAACGTGAGGAGGCGCCGCTTGCCCTCCTTCAGCATCACGCGCAGCAGCTCGGTGAGCGACGTGGGATCAGAGGTCATGAGATCGGACCGTCATTATAACAGAGCATCTCGGGGCGCGCCTGTCGCGCGCGCTATACTACCGCCGTGACCGTGGCCGCGACCGTTGCTTCGGGCCTGTTGGCGGCATCGCTGGCGTTCATCCTTTATACGTACGGCGGGTACCCCATCGTTTGCTGGTTGCGCGCGCGCTTGTCGCCGCGGCCGATCGCGCGGCAGCCGATCCGGCCGCGCGTGAGCGTGCTCATCGCCGCGTGGCGCGAGGCCGGCACCATCGCGCGCAAGCTCGAGAGCCTGGCGCAGCAAACGTATCCGCGCGAGCTCGTCGACGTGGTGGTCGCGTGCGACGGCTCCGACGACGGCACGCCCGAGGCGGCGCGCGCGGCCGGCGCGGCGCACCTGCCCGGGCGGCTGACCGTGCTGGCGCTGCCCGAGCGGCGCGGCAAGCCGCCGGCGCTGAACGCCGCCGCGGCCCACGCGAGCGGTGAGGTGCTCGTGCTCACCGACGCGCGCCAACCGCTGTCGGACAACGCGATCGAGGCGCTGGTCGACGATCTCGGCGATCCCGACGTCGGCGTGGCCGGCGGCGAGCTGGTCCTCGGCGGCGACGCGCCCGCGGGCGCGTATTGGAAGTACGAAGCGCTGATTCGCAAGTGGGAAGGGCGCGCGGGCTCGACGGTGGGCGTGTCGGGCGCGCTCTACGCCATTCGCCGCGCGCTCTGGCAGCCGATGCCCGACGAGACCATCCTCGACGACGTCTTGCAGCCGATGCGCGCGCGGCTGGCGAACAAGCGCGTCGTCTTCGAGCCGGCCGCGCGCGCGTTCGACACCGCCGCCGAGTCGAAGCGCGAGTTCCAGCGCAAGGTGCGCACGCTGTCGGGCAACTTCCAGCTGCTCGTGCTCCTGCCCGGGCTGCTCTCGCCGCTCGACAATCCGTCGTGGTTCGACTTCGTGTCGCACAAGCTCTGCCGATTGTTCGTGCCCTACGCGCTCGTGACCGCGTTCGCCGCGTCGTTCTTCCTGCCGCATCCGCTGGCCGTCGGGCTCGTCGCCGCGCAGGCCGCCGGCTACGGCCTCGCGATCGCGCGCGCCGTCGGGATCCGACTGCCGCTTTCGGGGCTGGCCGAGACGTTCGTCGTGCTCAACGCGGCGGCCGTCGTCGGCCTGTGGCGCTTCGTGCGCTACGGCCGCAAGCTGCCCTGGTAGCACACGAATGAGCATGCTAGCGTGCGCGTCATGCGTCTCGCGGTCATCGGCACCGGGTACGTCGGCCTCGTCGCCGGCGCGGGCTTCTCGGACTTCGGCAACGACGTAGTCTGCGTCGACCTCGACCACGCGCGCGTCGACGGGCTGCGCCGCGGCATCATGCCCATCTTCGAGCCCGGCCTCGAGGGCCTGGTCAAGCGCAACGTCGAAGAGGGGCGCCTCTCCTTCTCGACCAAGATCGAGGAAGCGGTGCCGGGCGCGCAGGTGGTCATCCTCGCCGTCGGCACGCCCTCGGCGCACGACGGCTCGGCCGATCTGAGCCAGGTCATCGCCGCCGCGCAGGCCGTCGGGCGCGTCATCACCGACTACACCGTCGTGGTCACCAAGTCGACCGTCCCCGTCGGCACCGCGGCCAAGGTCGCGGCCGCGCTCGGGGGCGTGACCAAGCTGCCGTTCGCCGTCGCCTCGAACCCCGAGTTCTTGAAAGAGGGCGCCGCGATCGACGACTTCATGAAGCCCGATCGCATCATCATCGGCACCGACGACGAGCGCGCGCGCGACATCCTGCGCAACCTCTACGCGCCGTTCGTGCGCACCAACGATCGCATCGTGTGCATGGATCCGCGCTCGGCCGAGCTCACCAAGTACGCATCGAACGCGTATCTCGCCACGCGCATCTCGTTCATCAACGACGTCGCCAACCTGTGCGAGAAGGTCGGCGCCGACGTCGAGATGGTCCGCCGCGGCATGGGCATGGACCAGCGCATCGGCCCAAAGTTCCTCTTCCCCGGCATCGGCTACGGCGGCTCGTGCTTCCCGAAGGACGTCAAGGCGGTCATGGTCACGGCGCGCGAGCACGGCCATCCGCTCGAGATCCTCGATTCGGTGCATCGCGTGAACGAGCGGCAGAAGCGCCTGCTCGCCGACAAGGTGATCGCGCACTTCGGCGGCGGCTCGCTCGCCGGCAAGGTGGTCGCGCTGTGGGGGCTCGCGTTCAAGCCGGGCACCGACGACATCCGCGAGGCGCCGGCGCTCTCGATCATCGAGCGCCTCCTCGAAATGGGCGCGGTCGTGCATGGCCACGATCCCGTCGCCAACGAGGCGGTCCAAAGGCAGCTCGGCGCGCGCATCAAGCTCTTCGAGCACAACTACGAAGCCGCGACCGGCGCCGACGCGCTGGCGCTGGTCACCGAGTGGCATCAGTTCCGCCGGCCGAACTTCGCCAAGCTCAAGGAGCTGATGCGCACGCCCGTGCTCTTCGACGGCCGCAACAGCTGGGAGCCGCACGAGGTCAAAGAGCTCGGCTTCACGTATTACGGCATCGGCCGCCGTTGATGCGCGTCGCCCTGTCGCTGGCGCTGTTGGCGCTCGCGGGCACGGCGCACGCGGGCATCAGCATCGCGCGCGGCGCCGACAGCGTCGACGTCACCACCGGTGATGCGCGCTTCGCGATCTCGACCAAGACGTTCGACGTCATCCACGCCGCGTCACGCGGCGGCGCGCCGCGCCTCTCGCCCGGACGCGTGACCGTCGACGCGCTGGGCTCGACGTCGACGTTCGGCGCGCCGTCGGAGGTCACCACCGGCGGCGATTGGGTCGAGCTGCGCGGCTGGGCCGATCGAGCGAAGCACCTGTGGTACGTCGCGCGCTACCAATTCTTCGACGGCAAGCCCTACACGCGCCTGGTGCTCACGCTCACCGATCGCCACGACGAGTCACCCGCCGAAGAGCCGTCGGCGCGCTACTGGCAGGGCCGCATGCTGCACAACTGGCGCGTCGAAGTCGGCGCGCCGAACGGCAAGCCGTCGAGCGTCACGCAGCACAACAGCTACAGCTTCTCGACGACGGGCGCGCCGTGGATCGAGATCGTCAGCGTCTCGGGCGCGCCCTATCAATGGGCGCCGACCGAGACGCCGCTCGATCCCAAGCGCCTGCAGCTCACGCACATCGCGGCCAGCGCGGCGAACCAGGTGGTCTGGCATCCGATGGTCACCGGCGCCGCCGAGCTCACCGCGCTCATCACGCCGTGGTCGGGCGGCGCCGCCTATCACGCGGCCAAAACCGTGACCTTCGAGATCGTCGACGGCGCCGGACGGACGCACAAGCTCAGCGGCGATCAGCGCAACGCCAGCATCAAGCTCGGCAGCTTCACGCTCAGCAAAGACTCGGTAGTGCGGCTCGAAGCCACCGGTGGCGGCGAAGAGCTCGCGCTCGCCGGCGCGCTGCGCGTCGCGCCGGCCGGGGGCAAGCCGTTCGAGATGGAGCTCGGCGCGCGCCACGACGGCGTCGTCAGCGACGGACCGATCGCGCTCGCGGTCAAAGACTTCTGGCAGCACCATCCGATGACGCTGTTTCGCACGCCGTCGACGATCGGCTGGCAGGCGATCGAGCGCCCCGAGGAATACACGGGCGGCATGGGCCTCACGCTCGAGACGCTGATCGCGCTCGACGGCAACGCCACCGCCGCCAGCGCCGCGCTCTACGCGCCGCCGCCGCGCGACGTCAAGCTCAGGCTCCATCCCGTCGACGGCTCGCTCGCGCACGGCGCCATCGGCGATCGGTACGACGCGCTCATCAGGATCTTCGCGTCGCACTACGGCGAAGCGCTCGAGCGTCAGGACAACTTCGGTTGGCGCAACTGGGGCGACTATCAGATCGGCAACAGCTACACCGAGAAGAGCAGCGGGTCGCCGATCGAGGATTGGGCCAACGAGCAGTACGATCTGCCCAACGGCCTCCTCGTCGCGTGGCTGCGCACCGGCGATCCGGCGCTGTGGCGCTGGGCGCAAGCGAGCGTGCGCCACACGATGGATCTCGATCTCGTGAAGTTCTACCCGTTCCTCGACAAGCTCAACGGGCTCGTCTATCGCAAGGGCGAGATGCGCCGCGCGCGCTCGCACATCGACGCCGAGCCGATCACCGATCAAGGCTTCGCCTTCCGCTCGCTCCTCCTTTATTGGCAGTTGACCGGGGAAAACTGGGCGCGCGATCTCGCCAAGCAGCTCATCGATCGCCTCGTCTTCTACGCCGTCACGCGCCCACAGTTCGTCCTCAACGGCGGGCGCCCGACGGCGTGGATGCTGCGCGCCGCGCTCGCCGGCGCCGAGTGGTTCCCCAAAGATCGCGACCACCAGTACCAGCTCGTCGCCGACGGCATCGTTCGCCAGCTCCTCGACTACTACCACGCCCACAAGCGGCTCCCCGGACGACAGCCGGTGTGGCAGGCGCAGATGACCGAGGGGCTCGCCGAATATCAGCGCCGCACCGAGCGCACCGACGTCGCCGACATGATCGTGGGCCAGGTGCGCCATCTTTTGACCGACGCCGTCCGCCGCCGCAAAGACGGCGGCTTCGACTTCATGTACTGCTACGTCGCCTCCAACGATTGCGGCGACCAGTGGACCGACGAGGACAACTACGCCTTTTTGTGGCTTTCGTCGGTGGCGGCCGCCTATCGGCTCTCGCACGATCCGTTCTTCGCCAAGTGGGGCACCGATCTGTTCACGTTCGGCGAAGCGAAGATGCGCGAGCACCGGGATCCGCGCAGTTGGACTAGCGCGCTTGCCTTCCCGCATTGGTTCGTGGAACTCTCGGCGAATAAGTAATTCAGCGAGGCACGTTTTGTTACGACATTTGCTTTTGGTCGGGTGGGTTGGTGTCTTCGCATTGGCGGCGTGCAGCAGCAGCAGCAAGGGCAAAGGCGGAGATCCCGACGGTGGTGGCGGTCCGCCAGGCGGCGGCAGCTCGCAGTTCCCGCCCGGCGGCGTGACCTTTCCGTGGCCGGTCTTCGACGGCACCGTCCCCGACGTTCCCGAAGCGACCGGCGGCGCCGCCACCTGGTACGCCGACGCAAACAACGGCAACGACAGCAACGACGGCACCAGCTTCGCCACCGCGAAGAAGACGCTCGGCGCCGTCATCACCGGCAAGCTCAAAGCGGGCGACACCGTGCTGCTCGGCGGCGGCGTCTACCGCGAGTATCCGGAGTGGAGCAACGGCCCGTCGGGCAAAGAGGGCGCGCCCATCACGATCGGCTCCTACGGCCGCGGCACCGGCGCGCCGATCCTCGACGGCGGCTTCAAGGCGCCGATGTGGACCAAGTACACGAGCGCGGGCCAAAGCCACGTCTGGGTCTCGTCGACGTCGGGCACGCAGGTGACGTCGAAGACGCCGGTGCTGGGCATCTACGTCAACGACGGCAAGGGCGGCGAATTCGCGCTCCGCGAAACGATCCACGGGCAGGTCGTGAAATATCCGGACCAGTCGCTGCCGCCCAACGAGAACCAGGACAACATCTCCGACGGCAGCAACAAGTGGTACTTCGACGCGTCGGGCAACAACGTCTACGCCGACTTCGGCGGCACACTCGGTGACGGCGATCCCAACCAGGCCGACGTCTCGGTCATCTGGGACAGCGAGAACGGCCCCTCCGGACACAAGATCCTCATCTACCTGGCCGAGGGCCACGACTACTACACGTTCATCGGGCTCACCGTCCGCGCCAGCTCGTGGTCGGGCGTGTACACGCAGTCGAACGGCCACACGTTCGATCACTGCGACTTCAAGTTCAACGGCGGCGCCGCCATCCTCTTCGACTACTCCGGCTCGCAGCTGGGCAACGGCAACACCGTGACCATGAGCCGCATCTGGATGAACATTCTCAACAACTGGCCGCGCTTCAACAACGACAACACCTCGGGCGGCTGGCCGGCGGCGATCGACTGGGAGTCGCAGTCGAACGGCCTCTCGCAAGGCAACGTCAGCTACCTCAACGGCGGCGAAGGCATGACCGTCGGCAACTCGGATCTCTCGGGCATGGTGAGCCAGAACAACGTCGTCCGGCACAACATCGTCTTCGACAACTTCTCGGTCAACATGTACACGAACAACACGCAGAACGTGCTCATCGAGGAGAACTACATCTTCCAGCACCCGCGCGACGAGTCGCAGACGTTCGACGGCTTATTCGAGGCGTCGTCGGGCTACTCGGAGGATTACGGGCGGCGCATCACGCCGCCCAACGTCGTGCTCGGCGACGAGCCGGGCTCGGCCTACGATCAACAGGCGCACCTCGCCGGCATCACCGTCATCAACAACATCGTCGTCGGCGGCAAGTTCGAGCTCCTCGACTACGACGACGGCACGCAGGGACCCGACTACCACGGCCTCAAGAACGACGTCATCGCCAACAACACGTTCGTGCTGGGCTCGACGCCGATCCCCACGTACAACGGCTACGGCTGGGATCACCTGCTCAACAACGCCGACAACAGCATGGCGAGCATCATCCAGAACAACATCTTCGTGACCGCGGCCAGCGACGACAACTTCGCGCACGTGCCCAAGGCCGTCGGCGCCGGCATCGATCTCGACTACAACCTCTACGCCGGGCCGGGCTCGTGGTCGCAGGACGGCAACACCCTCGACTTCACCGCGTGGAAGTCGGCGCAGTCGACGTGGGATCCGCACAGCATCACCGGCGACGCGGCGCTCGCCGACCCGACCGAGTTCAACCAGACGGCGGCGCAGAAGTTCGTCTACGACTGGTCGAAGGCGGTGCCGGCGGCGAGCTCGCCGGTGTGGGGCGCGGGCACGACCGTCTCGCAGGTGGTAAACGACTTCACCGGGCAGCCGCGCGCGTCGGGATCGAAGGATCTCGGCGCCCTTGCCAAGCACTGACGCGCGCGCCGCTCAGCGCTCGACGATCATCCAGAAGCCGAGCCAGCCGAGCAGCGACGGCGGCACCTGCCGAAACGCCTGGTCGACGCGCGGCCGGATGAACGCGACGTCGCTCTCGCCGAGCTGCGCCGTCGGCGTCAGCGAGCGCAGGCGCAGGCCGGCGGCGGCGATGAGCGCCTGATAGCGATCGACGCGCCAGCGATTGGGACGCCCCTTGCGGCTGTACATCATTCGATAGATCGACTCGGGCCACGTCAGAAAATCGAGCGGGCGATAGCGGTCGAGGCCGTGGCTCGACAGATCGACCTTGTGGATCGACACGCCGCCCGGCGCCAGCGCGGCGGCGACGTCGGCGATGGTCTCGTCGAGGCGATCGACGAGCGCGAGCACCGAGCGCGACAGCACGACGTCGTAGGCGGCGCGCCGCCCCGAGACGCCGTGCGGCGTGACGCGATATTCGATCGCCGTCGAATCGAAGCCGCTCGACGGATCGCCGGGCACGATGAACGCGCGCTCGGCGCGAACGCGCTCGTTGCCCTCGAGCGACGCGAGGATGGCGCGGTAGACGGCGACGCTCGCGGGCGTGATGCGATGGACTTCGAAGCCGTCGACGACGTGCACCGCCGCCGCGCCGTGGGCGTAGAGATAGAGCGCGACGCCGAGCGTGTCGCCGGGGCCGTACTCGAGCACGCGCTTGCCGACGAAGAACGAGCGATCGACGCCGAGCTCGCTGCAGTAGTCGTCGATGCAGCGACGGAAATAGGCAGCCACGCCTTCGGGCGTCTCGCCGGCGCGGCCGCGCCCGCTGCGATTGCCGAGCCGCAGATAGAAGGGGAAGCGCGCTAGCACATTGGTGATGGAGGCGCGAATGAACAAGATCACATCGCGCGGCGGATTCTCGCTGTACATGACGCGAGGCGAACACTAGCAGATCTCGTCGGCCCGTCGCGTTGACTTGGCGCAACGGCCCTGCATAATCCGTCGTCTAGTGAAGGTCGCCATCGTCATCTCGCAGTTCCCGTGCAACGATGAAGTGTTCATCTTGCGCGAGCTGCGCGCGCTGTCGCGGCGCGGCGTCGACCTGCAGATCTATTCGCTCAAGCCGGCGCCCGAGAAAGCGTTGCATGCCGACGCCAAGCCGCTGCTCGGCGCCGCGCGCTACTCGCCGTTCTTGTGGTCGCGTCAGGTGCTCGCGCGCAACCTGCAGCTCCTGGTCACGCAGCCCGCGCTCTACGGCAAGCTCTTGTCGCGCATCGTGCGCGAGACCTGGCAGAGTAAGCCGTTTCTGTGGCGCTCCCTGGCCGTGTTTCCGATGGCGGTGCGGCGCGGGATGGAGCTGCGCGAAGATCCGCCCGATCGCATCCACGCGCACTGGGCGACACATCCAACGACGGCGGCGTGGGTGATGAGCGAGATCAGCGGCATCCCGCTCAGCATGACCGCGCACGCGCACGACATCTACCTCGACCAGGCGATGCTGCGCTTCAAGCTGCACGAGGCGGTCGCGGTGCTCACCTGCACGCGGCAGAACCTCGAGTTCTTGAAGAAGCTCGCGCCCGAGATTCCGGCGGGGCGCATTCGGCTGTCGTATCACGGGCTCGATCTCGGCGTGTACAAGCCGGCGCCGGCGCCGCCGGAAAAATTTCGCATCTTGTCGGTGGGCACGCTGTTGCCGCGCAAAGGCTTCGACACGCTCGTCGAAGCCTGCGGCATCCTCGAGCGCGACGGCGTCGACTTCGAGTGCAACATCGCCGGCGACGGACCGGTGCGCGCGGAGGTCGAAGCGCGCGCGAAGGAGCTCGGGCTCAAGCGCGTCCATTTCCTCGGCAAGCAGAGCCAGGAAACATTGCCCGAGATCTATCGGACCTCGTCGGTGTTCGTGCTCGCGGCCGTGCACGGCGATCAAGCGGCGGGCGGCAACAAGAAGCCGAGCGCGTCGGACCTCATCCACTTCGGCATCCCCAACGTGATCCTGGAGGCGATGGCGTCGGGCGTGCCCATCGTGACCACGCGCATGCCCGCGCTCGTCGAAGTGTTCGTCGACGGCGAGACCGGCGTCTACGTGCCCGAGCGCGATCCGGCGGCGCTGGCGGCGACGCTCAAGCAGCTCGCCGGCGACCGCAAGAAGCTGCGCAAGATGGGCGAGCGCGCGCTCGAGCGCATCCGCGCCGGCTTCGACATCCAGGTGACGAGCAAGGAAGTCGCCGACGCGCTCGGCGCGTCATGATCGACGGCGCGCGCTACCTCGTGCGCTTCGACGACATCTGCCCGGGCATGAACTGGCAGGTGTGGCGCGAGATCGAGAAGATCCTCGCCGACCACGACGTCAAGCCGATGCTCGCGGTGGTGCCGTCGAACGAGGACCCGACGCTCGACGTGGCGCCGAAGGAGCCCCGCTTCTGGGAAGAGGTGCGGCAGTGGCAGGCGCGCGGCTGGACCATCGGGCTGCACGGTTATCAGCATCGCTACGTCACGCGCGAAAAAGGGCTCATCGGCATCAACGCGCGAAGCGAATTCGCCGGGCTCCCCGCGGCCGAACAGGCCGACAAGCTGCGCCGCGCCGTCGAGATCTTCGCCGCCGAGAAGGTGCGCCCCGACGTCTGGATCGCGCCCGGCCACTCGTTCGACGAGATCACCGTCGCGGCGCTGCACGAGCTCGGCGTCGGCGCCATCTCCGACGGGTTCTTCTTGTCGGCGCATCGCGACGCGCGCGGCATGCTCTGGGTGCCGCAGCAGATCTGGGGATTTCGCTATCGCCCGTTCGGGCTGTGGACCGTCTGCTATCACCACAACGACTGGAGCGCCGGCGACGTGCGCCGCTTCGCCGCCGCGGTGGCGGCGTATCGCGCGCGCATCACCAGCTTCGCGGAGATCGCCGGCGCGCCGCACATCCGAAAGAGATCATGGACCGACACGATCGTCTCGACGTTGCTGCTGGGAACAATGAACGCCAAGCGGCGCATCAAGGGCACGTTCTTGCGCGCCGCCGGCAAGGAGCCGGCGTGAGGGTCGCGGCGATCGCGCTCACGCTCGCGGCGTTGGCGCTGGCGCCGCTGGCCTGCTCGTCGTCGAAGAACCACGGCAGCGACGGCGGCGGCGGCAACGGCGGCGCCGGCGGCAGCGGTGGCGGCGGCGGCGGCAACAGCGTCCCGCCGCTCGGCGACGGCGGCACCGTCAGCTACGACTGCGCCAGCGAGATCCACGTGGCCACGACCGGCGACGACTCCGCCGCCGGCACCATGGCCGCGCCGATGAAGACGATCGCGAAGGCCGCGCCCAAAGCGACCGCCGGCACCTGCATCCAGGTGCACGCCGGCACCTACGCCGAATCGACGACGATCTCGTTCAACGCCGACGGCACGCAAGCGATGCCGATCGTCTTGCGCTCGGCCGACGGCAAGGGCGCCGCCATCATCGACGCCAGCGGAATTGGCAGCGGCGAGGGCATCCTCGTCCGCCACGACTTCATCATCATCGACGGCTTCACCGTCACGAACTTCCCGACGACCACGTCGCAGCAGCCGGTCCACTTCGACGGGCTCAACACCGGCAAGTGCAACGGCTCCGTCCTACGAAACAGCAAGATCACGAGCGGCTACAACCAGCTCAAGATCAACGAGACCGCCACCAACGTCCTCATCGAGTACAACGAGTTCTTCGGCACCTGGAGCGCCGACGGTCCCGCGCTCAGCCTCACGAGCGCGCCCGGGCTCGTCTTCCGCCAGAACTACTGCCACGACTGGAACAGCGGCGGCAACGGCGCCGTGCAGCTCAAGGGCGGCTCGCACGACGTCGTCTTCGACGGCAACCGCTTCGAGAACGTCACCAGCGACTCGGGCACGATCGCGCTCGGCGACGGCTGCGACTCGACGTGCGACATCGATCCCAACCACTACGCCGCCGTGCGCGTGCACGCGATCAACAACGTCATGGTGAACGTCGGGCGCGGCTTCGACATCCAGGGCTGCCAGGACTGCGAGGTCGCGTCGAACACGATCGTGGGCAGCGGCGCCGGCAACGTCATCTTCAAGCTGACCTCGGCGACGACCAACGGCACCACGCAGAACACGGTGAACGCCAAGATCGAGGACAACCTCGTCGACAACGCGAGCGGCAACCTCGGCAGCGTGATGCAGGTGAACAGCGGCTCCGACAGCGGCATGGTCTCGGACTACAACCTCATCTGGAACAACGGCGGCTCGGTCAATTGGGGCGACGGCCATCCGTCGACGGCGGACGCGCACTCGGTGATGGGCGATCCCAAGCTCGCCAACGCGTCGAGCGGCGATTATTCACCCGGCGCGGGATCGGCGGCGATCGGCGCCGGCACCAACTTGTTCAGCGACGTGCCGCACGACATCCTCGGCAATCCGCGCCCGGCAACGGGCAACTTCGACATCGGCGCGTATCAGTCGCACTGACGCCCTACGCACGCCCTACGCACGCCCTATGCACGATCGAAGAGCGCGAGATAGGCGGCGGCGATGTTGGCGGCGGTGAGCGTGCGCGCCTTTTGTGCGGCGCGCGCGGCCGCGACACGCGCGCCGGCCGGATCGGCGAGCTGCGCCAGGATCGCGTCGCCGAGCGCGGCGTGATCGCCGATCGGCGCCAGCTTGCCGAGCGCGCCTTCGTCGAGCAGCTCGGGGGCGGCGCCCGCGCGCGTGCTCGCGATCGGAACGCCGGCGGCCATCGCCTCGAGCACGAAGTTGGGCATGCCTTCGGACGACGAGCTGAGGACGGCGACGTCGAGCCCGGCGATGACCTCGCGCCCGACGAGGGTGCCGGGGAAAAAGACGCGCTCGTCGAGCCCGAGCTCGCGCCGCAACGTCTCGAGCAGCGGACGCAGCGGCCCTTCGCCGCCGATGACGAAGCGGACCTCCCCGCGGCGATCGACGACGTGGCGCGCGGCGCGCAGCAGCGTCGGCAGATCTTTGGGCTCGACCAGGCGCGCCAGCGTGCCGACGATGGGCCAATCGCCGGCGCCGTTGCCGCCGCCGCCCGCGATCGCTCGTAGTCGCGCGCGCGCCTCCGCTCGCGGCGCGGGCGGCTCGGGCTCGACGGCGTTCGGGATCACCAGCATCTTGTCGCGCGGGATGCAGCCCTTGGCCGTGAGCGCATCCGCCGTCGCGCGCGAATTGGCGACGACGCGCAAGCTCCGCCGCGCCAACAGGCGCTCGAGGCGCGCCATGATCGGCCCGATCGCGCCGTCGCTGCGCGGCAGGTAGCCGAAGTTGCGGATGCACGACACCTGCTTGGGCGCGCGCGCCAACGTGCCCGCGATGCGCGACCACAGGTTCGCCGTGTAGCCGAAGCTCAAGACGCGCCGCTGCCGATCTTCGCCGAGAAAGCGCCCAAGCCGCATCACGAACGCGGGATCGATCGCCCGCGTCTTGGCGACCAGCCGCACGGTGGCGCCGGCCGCCTCCAGATCGCCGATCATCTCGGCGCCGCGCGCGCGGAAATATCCGACGGTGACCGCGTGTCCCGCCTGCACCAGCGCGCGCGCCAGGATCAAGATCTGCCGCTGCGATCCGCCGACCTCGAGCTCGTCGATCAGGAACAGCACCGGCGCCTTCATTTTCGAGGGTGCCCCAGATGCACCGCCAGCGGGAACTTCTCGACGAGCGTCGCTTCGCGCGGCCCCTTCGGCTCGCCCTCGCCGCCGCCGTCCGCCTGCGGCTTGAACTGCATGTAGCGCTCGAGCAGCCCCGCCATCGCCCAGTAGGGCGCCATCACCGCGCCCTCGAGAAACGGGCTGCCGTAGATGTTGCCGAGCATGACGTTGATCGACAGGACGGTGAAGCCGAGCGCCAGCGCCTTGCGCTCGGGATCGTCGGACGGCGCGTTCTTCCGCAGGAACTTCGCCAGCCGCATCATCGCCAGCAAAAGGAGGATCAGGCAGATCTCACCCTGCGGCCCCATCTCGGCGAGCGTCAGCACGTAGAAGTTGTGCGCGTCCATGTGCTTGTACTTCGAGTAATTGCCGATGTTGTTGCGGAAGCGGAAGAGCCCGACGCCGAGCGGATGCTCCTTGAGCATGCCCATCGCGCCTTCCCAGATCTCCCAGCGGCTCTGCGTCGAGACGTCGACCTCTTCTTCGCCGTACTTTCCTTCCTGCTTGGTCTCCTCGACGCGCTGGGTGACCGAGTCGGGAAGGAAGCTGATGCTCGACGCCAGGATGACGCCGAGGATCACCGCGAGCACGATGCTCTTGCGGAGGAGCAGCACCGCGAGCGCGAACAGGATGAGGATGTACGCCTGCCGCGAGTAGGTGAAGAGCGCGCCACCGACGAGCAGGATGATTCCGCCGATGGCGGCGAGGCGCCACAGCTTCTGCCCCTTCAAGAACAGCGCGAGCGCAATGAACATCGGCACGAACAT
>DASXOU010000883.1:0-2249 GCA_036494045.1 Polyangia bacterium
GAGGAAGATCACCGGCACGAGGTACAGCGACAACACCGTCGACGACGCCGCCCGCCGGCTCGACGAGGGCGCCACGCCGCTGGCGTCGATCACCGAAGCGGCGCGCTCGCGCTTCGTGCCCATCGTGATGACCTCCTTGGCTACCGTGATCGGCCTCATTCCCACCGCGTTCGGGCTCGAGCACGGCACCGAGTCGAACCAACCGCTCGCGCTCGCCGTCGTCGGTGGGCTGACCTCGTCGACGATCTTGTCGCTGTTCCTGGTGCCTACGATCTACCTGTTCCTCGCGAAAACCAAAGCGGCCGTGAAGGAGATCCTATGATCTTCCGCCTGCACCTGTTGATAGTCTTTTCGCTGTCGAGCGGCTGCTACCTGCGGCCGAGCGCGGTCCACAACGCGGCGTCGCCCGACGGCGTCTCCATCAGCCTCGTCGGCCAGGACTGCGAAGACCATCGCGCCGCCAAGGGCGATCCGGTGACGCGCGATCTCGGCGTCAAGCTGCGCGTCGACAACCCGACCGACAAGACGCTGCGCATCTCCGAGTCGGCGATCCGCCTGCAGGTCGAGAGCTACTCGGGCGGCGTGCGGTTGCCGACGGTGGTCGAGATCCCGCCGCACGCGCAGAAGACGCTGACGATGGACTTCACGCACCACGCGCTGTGCGAGCCCGACCGCCAGTTCGTGGTCGCCTGGAACGACGCCCTCGCGCTCGACGACCACCCCGTCGCCATCGGCAACCTCAGCTTCCGCCCGTGAGCTAGCGGCGCGCGACCGCGCACACCGCCGCGACGTACTTGTCGATCGCCGCGTCGGGCGCGCCCGGGAAGTACAAGTAGGGCTCGATCACCTCGACCTCCATCAGCTCGAAGTGCCCGTCGCGCTCGATGCCGTCGATGCGCGCATAGAGCGGCGCAACCGGCAGCGCGGCCAGCACCCGCTCGGCGGCGGCGCGCATCTCCGCCGGCGGCGTCAGCGCGCGATGGGTCCCGCCGAACTGCGCCTGCACGCGAAAGTCGCCGCCCTTGGGCGTCTTCAGGACCGCGTGGCTGAACTCGCCGCCGAAAAAGAGCAGCGAATATTCGCCGACGCGCTCGATCTCGTCGAGGAACGGCTGCACCAGCGCGCCCGTCGTCTTCAAGAGGTCGTCGAGCTCCGGCTGCAGCTTGGCCGCCTCGGCCGCGGCGAAGCGATGCGTCCGCCACGCGCCGCCCGACACCGCCGGCTTCAAGATCGCCTGCTTCCAGCCGGCGTCGGCGACCACCGCCGCCAGATCCACGCGCGTCAACGCGTCGAAGAAGCGCGTCGGCACGATGCGCACCCCGCGCGTCTGCAGCTCCGCGAGATAGCACTTGTCGAGGTTCCAGCGCACCAGCGCCGCCGAGTTGTAGAGCGGCAGCTCGTGCCGCTCGATCGCGTGCAGCCAACCGCGGAACTCGACGATGCGCTCGAAGTAATCCCACGTCGAGCGGAAGACGATGGCGTCGTAGTCGCTCCACACGACGCGATCGTCGCTCCACACCACCGGCTCGGCGGTCACGCCCGCCGCGGCGAAGCGCGCCGGCAGCCCCTGCTCGTCGCCATATAGCGACGGAAACGCGGACGACGTCAAGAGCGCGACTCTCATGATTCAGCCGAGGACGTGTCGAAGCTTACCGAGGATCAAGTCGATCGCAATGTGGTTGTCGCCGCCCTCGGGCACGATCAGATCGGCCCAGCGCTTCGACGGCTCCACGAACTGCAGGTGCATCGGCCGCACCGTCGCATAGTACTGCTCGCGCACCTGCTGAAAGCTGCGCCCGCGCTGCTCGAGATCGCGCCGGATGCGCCGGAACACGCGAATGTCCGCGTCGGTGTCGACGAAGATCTTGACGTCGAGCAGCGCCCGCACGCGCTCTTCGACGAACACCAGGATCCCTTCGACGATGAGGATGCGCGGCGGCTCGACGCGGCGCCGCTCCGCCAGCCGCGCGTGGGTCTTGAAGTCGTAGTTCGGCACGTCGACGCCGCGCCCCGCGCGCAGCGCCTCGAGATGCGAAACGAGCAGCTCGCTGTCGAGCGCGTCGGGATGGTCGTAGTTGAGCTTGGTGCGCGCGTCGTACGTCAGGTCCGAGCGATCGCGATAGTAGCTGTCGTGATCGATGACCGCGACCGAGTCGGCCGGCAGCCCGTTGGCGATCTTGCGCGCAACCGTCGACTTGCCCGAGCCGGTGCCGCCGGCGATTCCAATCAATAGTGGTCTTGACACTATC
>DASXOU010000884.1:0-9296 GCA_036494045.1 Polyangia bacterium
GCCAGCGCGCCTTCGCGCAGCGCCGGCGGCATCGTGCGCAAGACCTCGATCGTCACCGACGCGATCGTCGGCAGGATCATGATCGACAGGACGATGCCCGCCGGCAGAAAGCCGATGCCGAGCGGCGGCCCCGAGAACATCGGCAGCCAGCCGAGCCAGCGCCCGAGCGCCGGCTCGACGATGTCGCGCAAGATCGGCACCAGGACCAAGAGGCCCCACAACCCGAACACCACCGACGGGATCGCCGCCAGGATCTCGACGAAGAACGAGACCACGCGCCGCACGCGCGACGGCGACATCTCGGTCAGAAACAGCGCGAGGCCGATCGCCACCGGCATCGCCAGCACGATCGCGATCGCGGAGGTCACCAGCGTGCCGTAGATGAACGGCAGCGCGCCGAACGAATCCTCGACGGGATTCCAATCGCTCCCGCCGAGGAAGTGGAAGAAGCCGAGCTTGGCGAACGCCGGAATCGAGAGCCGCACGCACACCATCACGATGAGACCGACGACGACGAGCACGCTGCCACCGAGCAGCGTCAGGCTCACCGCGAAGGCGCGATCGCCTGCGTGCGCGTGCGGGCTTCCCGTATCCGGCGCCGGCGACATCAGTTGCTCGCGATCACGCTCTTGCCGCCGACGGTGATCCCGCGCAGCGCCGCCTCGACCTTGGCGACCACCGCCTTGGGCAGCGGCGCGTAGTCGAGCGGTCCGGCGAGCTTCTGCCCGTCGTGGATCGCCCACCACAGGAACTGACCGATCGCCTTGCCCTTGGCTGCGTCGGCCTGCTCCTTGTAGATGAGGATGTAGGTGAACGACGAGATCGGATAGGCGTCCTTGCCCTTGGCGTTGGTGATCGAGACGCGGAAGTCGGCCGGCATCGCCACGCCGGCAGCCGCCGCCGAGGTGGTCTCGATCGACGGCGTGATGAAGTTGCCGTCGGCGTTCTTGATCGACGCCATCGTCAGCGAGTTCTGGCGCGCATAGGCGAGCTCGACGTAGCCGATCGATCCCGGCGTCGACTTGACGCTGCCGGTGACGCCTTCGTTGCCCTTGCCGCCGAGACCGACGGGCCACTTGACCGCCTTGCCCACGCCGACCGTGCTCTTCCACGCCGACGACACCTTGCCGAGATAGTCGGTGAACACGGCGGTGGTGCCCGAGCCGTCCGAGCGGTGCACGACGGTGATGGCGACGTCGGGGAGCTTGGGCTGGCCGGGGATCGACTGCAGCTTCGGATCGTTCCAGTGCGTGATCTTGCCCAGGAAGATCTCGGCGAGCACTTCCGGGGTCAGCTTCAAGCCCGCCGGCGCGCCGTTGTACACGACGGCGACGGCGCCGAGCACTGTCGGGATGTGCACGACGCCCTGCGCCTTTTGCAGCTCGGCGTCGGACATCGGCGCGTCGGAGGCGCCGAAGTCGACCGTCTTCTCGGTGATCTGCTTGACGCCGCCGCCCGAGCCGATTGACTGGTAGTTGAAGCGGTCGTTCGGGTGGAGCTTGTTGTACTCGGAGAACCACTTCGAGTAGAGGGGGAACGGAAAAGTGGCGCCCGCTCCATTGACCAAGAGTGCGTCGGCGCGAGCTCCGCCCGCGACCAACATGAGAGCTGCCGCGATCCATCCAAACCGCTTCATTGGCGTCTCCTTTTGAGGCGAATCCTAGGAGCCGAACCGTGTCGGCTTCGTGACGTGTCTGCGAACGTTTAGGGAAGTCGGAGCGCTACAGATTGATGCCGACGCGGAAGAGGAGCTCGTGCTCGGCGCGCTTGTAGAAGTAGTTGGCCTTCACGTTGACCGAGTCGCCGTCGATATAGTTGAGGAAATAGTTGGCGCTGACGCGGACGTGCTTGGTGCCCCAGCCGTCGAGCCCCAGGCCGAAGGTGTGCAGCTTGTAGAGGCCGACGCCCTTGTCGAGCGTGGTGGTGCCGGTCATCGGATCGACGGCGCCGGGCAAGCCGCGCACGTTGAACGTGACCTGCTCGTAGCGGGCGAGCACGCGCAGGCCCCACATCGGCTCCTTGGCGGGCGCGAACTTCTTGATGTGCGGCATCGGCTCGAGGCCGGGCGTCTCGAGGAAGTTGACGTCGCCGAGGATCCAGCCGAAGAGCTCGGCGTAGCCGCCGTAGCCTTCGAGGTTGCCGCCGACCTTGGGCGCCGAGCGCGAAAACGCCGAGCCCGACCACTTGCCGGTCATCGCGTTGGGCACGTTGACCGAGTCGTAGTAGCTGAAGAGGTCTTCGTTGACGTGGATGAGCTCGCCCTGAAAGCCAATCTTCCACACCGGAATGCGCGTCTCGACGCCCCACTTGACCTGCGAGCCCGACGGCACGAGGTGCTCGCGGATGGCGTTGCCGGCGGCGTCGTTGGCGACGCTGTAGTTGGTGCCGAAGAAGCTGAAGCCGCCCGTCGTCGACATGCCGGTGAGATCGTTCTGCGTGCCCGACGTGGCGCCGCCGATGGAGCCGCCGAGGTTGGCTTCGTGCTGCCACCAGAACGAGGCGCCGACCTCGACGTCCTTGAGCCAATGCCACTTGTCGGCTTGCGGCATCCAGGCGAGCGGATAGACGACGCCGCGGCCCAGCACGGTGCCCCAGTTGTCCTGGTTCTTGAAGTTCTGGCCGTCGCCGTTGACCACGCCGATCGAGTAGTAGGCGACCTGCTTCGGCAGCCAGCCCCAGGCGAAGGCGCCCATGTCCTTGTTGAAGGGCACGCCGAGGTAGCGAACGGTGGCGCCGCGCTCCATGAAGTCGAGATACTTGTCCGACGTGCGGTTCTCCAGGGAGAACGGAGCGTCGAACTGTCCGACTTGCAGCTTCAGGAACGAGAAGTAGTCGGCGATGATGTACGCGTCGGCGAGGCCGCCGAGCGAGCCGGTCGACGGCGTGGTGGTGAACTCGCCGGCGATGTGGAAGTCGAAGTGGCCGATGAACGTGCCCTGGAGCTCGATGCGCGCGCGGCGCACGAACACGGTGTCCTTGGGGCGCGGATCGGCGCTCGAGTTCGGCACCACGCCGGCGGGGACGTCACCGCGGTTGAGGAAGTTGTACCAGTCGACCTGGAGGCGGCCCTTCGGGAAGAGCACGAACCAGTCGTGCGGATCGCGTAGGAAGAAGCTGCCGTTGGCGTAGCCGGCGAGCGGCATCATCGGCGCCGTCTGCGCGGCTTGCGGCACGTAGTTGGGCGTCTTGGGCACGGCTTGATCCCACGCGGGCGTGGCGGGAGCCGGCGCGACCACGGGCGCGGCCGGTGCAGCCGGCGCGGCGGGCGCGGCGGGCGCGGCTTCGGGTGCCGGCGTCGACGGCGCGGGCGCCGCATCGGGCGCGGGCGTCGACGGCGGCTGATCGGAGGGCGGGGTTTGGGCGAAGACGGTAGCTGCCAGGCAGAGCGGGACGAGGCCGTAAAATATTCGCATGGCGGCCGTCGTAACACGCGCCTGTTTCCATCCCGAGACTGGATTGCAACGATTCTGTGAAATCGATGCGTTTTGCGAGATCAGTCTTCGCGGATGCGATAACCGAGGCCGCGGACGGTCTCGATGATATCGCCGGCGGCGCCGAGCTTGTCGCGCAGCCGCTTGACGTGGGTGTCGACGGTGCGGGTCTCCAGCTCCGGCGAGGCGTTCCACACGTCGGCGAGCAGGTCCTCTCGCGTACGTACGCGACCACGGCCCTGGATGAGATAGGCGAGCAGGCGAAACTCCTGCAGCGTCAGCGGCAGCTCGGCGCCGTCGACGATGCAGAGGTGCGCGTCGAGATCGAGCGCGATGCGGCCGGCCTCGACGCGCTTGTGCGCGCCCGTCGCCGACGCGGCCGAGCGGCGGCGCGAGACCGCTTCCACGCGCAGGACCAGCTCGCGCAGGCTGAAGGGCTTGGGCAGATAATCGTCGGCGCCGAGCTCGAGGCCCTGCACGCGATCTTCCTCGGCGCCGCGCGCGGTCAGCATGAGGATGGGAAGGTCGCGCGTGTCCTCGTCGCCGCGCAAGAGACGGCAGACGTCCATGCCCGAGACATCGGGCAGGTTCAGATCGAGCACGATGACGCTCGGCTTGAGCGCGCGCGCGCGCGCGAGCGCCTCGGCGCCGGTCTCGGCCTGCGCGGTGCGCCAGCCGGCCTGGCGCAGGTTGAAGTCGAGGAGCGTGCGCAGATCGCGCTCGTCGTCGACGATGAGGACGAGGCCCTTGGGCGCCGGCGTGGTCACGAAGCCACCGGCAGCGAGATGATGAAGCGCGCGCCCTTGCCCACTTCGCTCTCGACGGCGATGTCGCCGCCGTTGGCGAGCGCGAGGTGCTTGACGATGGCGAGCCCGAGGCCGGTGCCGCCGAGATCGCGCGAGCGCGCGTCGTCGACGCGGTAGAAGCGCTCGAACAGGCGCGCGTGGTGCTCCTTGGGGATGCCGGGGCCGGTGTCCTCGACGATGATGCGCACGCGGCCGGCGCGGGTCTCGGCGCGCACCGAGACGCGGCCGCCGCCGGGCGTGTACTTGATCGCGTTGTCGACGAGGTTGGTGATGATCTGCTCGACGGCGGCGCGCTCGGCCGACACGCGCTCGGCCATCGGCGTCTTCTTCTCGAGCGTGATCTTCTTGGGCTCGGCCTTGACCTGCAGCGTGCCGAGGACGGCGTCGACGGCGCGGTCGACCTCGACGATCTCGACGCGCGGCTTGTAGCCGGCTTCGAGGCGCGCGATGTCGAGGAGGTCGGACGTCAGGCGCGAGAGGCGCTGCGCGTGACGCATGAGGATCTCGAGGAACGAGCTGCGCGCCTCGGGATCGTCGGCGGCGCCGGCGGCGAGCGTCTCGGCGACGCCGACGATGGCGGCCACCGGCGTGCGCAGCTCGTGCGAGGCGTTGGCGACGAACTCGCGCCGCAGGCGCTCGAGGCGCCTGGGCTCGGTGACGTCGATGAGCACGACGACCGCCTGCTTGGCGGGCGGATCGCCGAGCGGATCGATGGTGGCGACGAGCGCGCGGCCGGCGATCTGCACCTCGCGCGACATGGCGGTGCGCGTGGCCAGCGACGATTCGATGGCGTCACCGACGGCGGGGACGCGCATGGCGTCGCGGATGGCGCGCCCCTCGGCGTCGCTGCCGAGGCCGCACAGCCGCGCGAACGCGGGATTGGCGACGGAGATGACGCCGTCTTGCACCAAGGCCACGCCTTCGGACATGCCGTTGATGATCGCGCGCAGCTTGCGTCCTTCGCCACGTAATTCGGCGAGCCGCGCGGCCAGTTGGTTGCGTAGCGTATCGAGCGTGTTCACCAGATCGCCGACCTCGTCGTCGCCGGGCACGGGCAGGACGACCTCGAAGTCGCCGTGGCTCATGGCGCGCGCGGCGCGGGTCATGGCCAGGATCGGCCGCGTCAGCCAGCGCGACAGCGTGGTGCCGAGAAGGAGCGCCAGCACCAGCGCCATCAGGCCCGCCAGCCACACCGCGAAGTGCGCGCGCCCGACGGTGGCGGCGACGGTGTCGAGCGAGAGCGCCAGGCGCAGGACGCGCGCGGGCGGCGACCGGGGATCGGCGGGAGGCACCGGCACCGCTACATATAATAGGTAGCGGCTGACGGTGGCCGAGCGCCGTTCGGCGACGCCGACGCCGCCGGCCAGGGCCGCCCGCACCTCGGGCCGCGCGGCGTGGTTCTCGACGGCGGTGAGCGCCGAGGCCGGCACGTCGCTGTCGCCGATGACGCGGCCGTCGCGCTCGATGACGGTGACGCGCGCCGTCGACCCCACGCGCGCCACCCAGTCGGCGACGTCGGGCGGGTCGGCACGGGCGAGCTCGGCGGCCAGGGTGCGCGCCTCGCGCGTGAGCGAATCGCGCTCGAGCTCGCGCACGCTCTCGCCGATCCATGAATCGAGCATCACCGCCGCCGGGATCAGGACGGCGACCACGACGCCGAGGAAGGCCATCAAGAGCCGCTGCTGAATGCGCTTTTGCGCCACCTCCCCCGTTCACTAACCCGTTGCGCCGGCCCGCGCAATCGCCGACACAAAATCGTCACACGACGGTCCGGGGCCCGTTACTATGTCGGCCCGGAGGTCCTATGTTCGGTCGGCTCCTGCCTCGCGAGACCAGCTTCTTCGACTTCTTCGAAAAACACGCAGCCACCACCGTGGAGGGCGCCCAGGAGTTCCTGTCGCTGGCCTCGACGGGCGCCAACGTCACGGCCAAGGCCAAGCGCATCAAAGAGATCGAGCACGAGTGCGACACCATCACGCATCACTGCGTCGAGGCGCTGCACAAGACCTTCATCACGCCCATCGAGCGCGACGACATCTATCGGCTCATCGGCAAGATGGACGACATCATGGATTACGTCGAGGCGGCGGCCGAGCGCATCGCGCTCTACAAGCTGACGGCCATGACCGCCGACGTGAAGGATCTCGCCGACGTGCTGGTGCGCGCGACCAAGGAGCTCGAGGAGGCGATCAAGCTCCTGCGCGACATGTCGAACGCCGAGGCGATCAGCAAGAAGTGCATCGACATCAATCGGCTCGAGAACGAGGCCGACTCGATCCTGCGCGCGGCGGTGGCGCGCCTGTTCGACGAGGAACAGGACATTCGCGCGATCATCAAGTGGAAAGAGATCTACGAGAACCTGGAAAACGCGACCGACCGCTGCGAGGACGTCGCCAACATCATCGAAGGCGTGGTTCTGGAGCACGCGTGACGACTTCGACCTCGATCCTCGTGATCGCGACCATCGCGATCGCGCTCGGCTTCGACGTCATCAACGGATTTCACGACGCCGCCAACTCGATCGCGACGGTGGTGTCGACGCGCGTGTTGAAGCCGCAGACGGCGGTGGTGTGGGCGGCGTTCTTCAACTTCGTCGCCATGTTCATCTTCGCGCCCAAGGTGGCCGACACGGTCTCGAAGATCGTGCACATCAAGGCGAGCGACCCGGCCTACGTCTACGTCATCTTGTGCGGGCTCGTCGGCGCGATCGTCTGGGACCTTCTGACCTGGTGGTGGGGCCTGCCGACGTCGTCGTCGCACGCGCTCATCGGCGCGTTTGCCGGCGCCGGCGTCGCGCACGCGGGCTGGGGCGCGCTGCGCTGGGACAAGCTCGGCGAGACGGTGAGGTTCATCTTCGTCGCGCCGGTGCTCGGCTTCGGGCTCGGCTTTCTCTTGATGCTGACGGTCTATTGGCTGTTCCGTCGCTGGCGGCCGGCGAAGGTCGATAAGCGCTTCCGCCGCGCGCAGCTGTTCTCGGCGGCGCTCTACTCCATCGGCCACGGCGGCAACGACGCGCAGAAGACGATGGGCATCATCATGGCCGTGCTCATCGCCGGCGGGATCATTCCCGAGACGTCGCGGCTGTCCCTGTTCAACGGCAAGACCTCGTGGATCGTGCTGTCGTGCAACGCGGCGATGGGCCTCGGCACCGCGCTCGGCGGCTGGCGCATCGTGCGCACGATGGGGCAGAAGCTGACCAAGCTGCGTCCCGTCGGCGGATTCTGCGCCGAGACGGCGGGGGCGATCACGCTGTTTTTGGCCACGCATCTGGGCATTCCGGTGTCGACGACGCATACCATCACCGGATCGATCGTGGGCGTGGGCTCGGCGACGACGAAGGTGTCGGCGGTGCGTTGGGGCGTGGCCGGGCGGATCGTGTGGGCGTGGCTGTTTACGATTCCGGCGGCGGCGGGCGTGGCGGCGGGCTGCTACCGCGTGACGCTGCTGCTCACGGCTCACTAGGCTTTTTGACGCGCTTGAGCTTCTCGACGAGCGTGGTGCGATTGAGACCGAGGAGCTGCGCGGCGGCGTTGCGATTGCCGCCGGTGCGCGCCAGCGCCTGATCGATGAGCGCCTCTTCGAGCTGCGCGACGACGGCCCGTAGATCGACGCCTTCGGCGGGGAGCTGCGATCCGGGCGGCGGCGGCGGCGCGGTCACCGGCGGCGACGGCGCGCCCGGCGGGCCCGGATTCACGATCGCCGCCGGCAGCCCGGCGCGCTCGAGCTGCCCGCGCTTCTGGAAGATGACCATGCGCTCGATGACGTTGCCGAGCTCGCGCACGTTGCCCGGCCAGGCGTAACGCTGCAGCGCCTCGATGACGTCGGGCGCGGCGGCGGCTACGTGCGTGCCGTGGCGCGCGTTGGCGACGGCGATGAAGTGCTCGGCGAGGAGCGGAATGTCACCGGCGCGCTCGCGGAGGGCCGGCAGCTTCACGTCGACGACGTTGAGGCGATAGAAGAGATCTTCGCGAAACGTGTTGGCCTTGACCATCGCCGACAGATCGCGGTGCGTGGCGGCGATGACACGCACGTCGGCGGCGTGGGTGATGCTTTCGCCGAGCACCTCGAACTGGCGCTCCTGCATCACGCGCAAGAGCTTGACCTGGAACGGCAGCGGCATGTCGCCGATCTCGTCCAGGAAGAGCGTGCCGCCCTCGGCGAGCTGGAAGCGGCCGGCACGCGCGTGAGTGGCGCCGGTGAAGGCGCCGCGCGCGTGGCCGAACAATTCCGATTCGAGCAGCGCCTCGGGGATGGCGCCGCAGTTGACGGCGACGAAGGGGCCGCGCGCGCGCTTGGATGCGCGATGGATGGCGCGCGCCACGACTTCCTTGCCGGTGCCGCTCTCGCCGGTGACGAGGATGGTCGCGTCGGTCTCGGCGACGGCGCCGACGATGTCGAGGACGTCGCGGAAGGCCTCTTCGTTGCCCACGACCTCGGCGGCGGGCGCGCGGCCGAAGGTGTCGTGGAGCAGGCTGCGCAGGGTATCAGGGGTAAAAGGCTTGGTGAGAAAGTTTGCCGCACCCGCGCGCATCAGCTCGACCGCGGCCGACACGGTAGCGTGGCCGGTGAGCACGACGACGGGGACGCGACGCTGCACGGCGAGCGCGACCACTTCGCGGCCGCCGGCGCGCGGCATCTCGAGATCGGTGAGGACGAGCTCGGGGCGCGCGCGATCGATCTTCTCGGCGGCTTCCTTGCCGTCGACGGCGGTGGTGACCTCGCAGCCTTCGCGGACGAGGCAGCGCTCGAGCGTGCGGCGCACGTCGGGATCATCTTCGACGACGAGGATGCGGCGCTTTGTCGCACCGCTTGCAGAGGACATTGTTCGCCCAGGGTACGACCGAGGTCGGGGAACCGCAAGCGGCGGCACAGGCGCGAAGCGTTTCCCCAAACGAAGGGGAGGTGGGGAGTAAATTCCGACGTGAATTCCTCGAGCAGAACAGAGAGCGGACTAGTGAGCAGCGCGCCGTTCCGTTGGCTTGGCTCGCGGGAGGCACGACGCCGGAATTTGAATCTGGAGAAGCGTCGCGAAGCATCACCGCGCGGCGAAGCTCGACGC